>CAZSBI010000019.1:0-6675 GCA_964604735.1 uncultured Flavobacteriaceae bacterium
ATATTTTGAATAAATGCTTAAACGGATATCCGGCTATTATACTAATTAATACAACCATAGCAAAAATGAGTGCTGCGGTAGAAAAGTTAGCAGGAAATATCAATCCGACAATAAGTATTACCCAAAGCCAAAGCGATTTTAGACTTTCGCCAAAGCCCAATTCACTTGCTTCATTTTTGCCAAAATATCTTGCCGTAAACATCATTAAGAAATAAAATGCTACGGTTGAAGGTTGCAAACTTCCCAACATAGGAATATTTATCCAACGACTGGCATTGGCGCCACCTACTAGCGCACCTTGTGCCAAAGTATAAGCTAACAATAAAACCATCACAGGCATCATTATTTTTGACAAAAATGAAAATACTCTCGGTGACACTTTATGGGTAACAAAAATAATGAACAGCCCCAGCGAAACGTGAATTAAATGCTTGGAAAACAAATGCATAGGTGTTGTACGTCCGTATATATTCACCAAATTGCTAGTGGCGCTATAAACGGCTAAAAATGAAAACATTATGAGTAATATCGTATATACCCACAATTGTTTATCGCCTGATATTTTTTGCAAAGTTTTAAACATTTTGCTTTTATATTTTTTTTACTGCATTAATAAATTGTTGTCCTCTATCTTCATAATCAATATATAATTCGTCTGCCTTAGCTGCCGGCGACAACAACACTGTTGTTTCCGGTTCGCTTATTTTGTAAGCCAATCTCACTGCTTCTTCCATTGTTGCCACTTCATACATTTCGTTTAAGACGGGCGAGAAGGTAAAATTAATTTTATCGTTATGTTTTCCAATCATTATAATAGCATCTACTTTTTGTCTTACCAAGGACATTAAATCCCAATAATCCGTATGGCGATCATCGCCGCCAACCAACCAAACAATTGGTTTTCGGATACTTTGTAGTGCAAAATAAGTCGCATTAGTATTCTCTGCTTTTGAGTCATTGATAAATACAACTTGATTATGCACACGCACCCGCTCCATACGATTAGGCACGTTGGTAAAATCTTGAAAGCGTTTCAAGTTTTTCTTACGTGTTTTAAGCATTTTGTCCTGTATGCTTTGGGTAATATTTTTATTCTTTTTAATATCCATAATTTCTTCCTGCTATATTATCTTCTGCTGTTATTATCTTACTTTTAAACTAATGATGCTGATGGCTGCTAAAATAATTCCTACAATCCAAAAGCGTATTACAATCTTGTTTTCGTGCCAACCTAATTTCTGAAAATGATGATGAATAGGCGACATTAAGAAAACACGTCTGCCTTCTCCATATTTCTTTTTGGTGTATTTGAACCAAAAACGCTGAATGATAACCGAAGCATTTTCCATCACAAAAATTCCTGCCAGAATCGGAATAAGCAATTCTTTTCTGATAAATAATGCTACAACGGCAATAATTGCTCCTATGGTTAAACTACCTGTATCGCCCATAAATACTTGTGCCGGAAACGCGTTAAACCACAAGAAACCGACCAATGCTCCTGTAAAGGCACTAATAAACACAGACACTTCACCTATTTTGGGTATATACATTATATTAAGGTAATCTGCTACAATAATATTACCCGATACCCAAGCCAAAATGGCTAAGGCTATTACAATTATGGAAGAAGTACCTGCTGCCAGCCCATCGATTCCGTCGGTTAGATTGGCGGCATTTGACACGGCTGTTATAATGAAAATGACCACCAAGATAAAGAACAACCAAGTTAAACTACCCAAATTTACACTTTCCATAATCAAGGCATAATCAAATTCATTATGTTTGAGCATCGGAATGGTTGTTTTGAGTGATTTTTCGGCTTGATTAAATCTTTCGCCTAGGTTTTTTTGTACATTTTCGACTTTATGATTTTCTGTTCTGATAGTTATATCGTCGTGCGTTAACATTACTGCTCCAATGACAATACCCAGACCTATTTGTCCTAATATTTTGAATTTTCCTGCCAATACTTGTTTGTTTTTTTTGATGACTTTGATATAGTCGTCTAAGAAACCAATACTACCCATCCACAAGAGTGTAAAGAGTAGCATCAACACATAGATATTGCTTAAATCGTTGAACAAAAGCACCGGAATAAAAGTGGCTAAGATAATGATAATGCCACCCATTGTAGGTGTACCTTCTTTATGTTTTTGACCATCTAAACCCAAATCCCTTACCGTTTCGCCAATTTGCATATTTCGTAGGCGATTGATGATTTTTTTACCCACCAACAAAGAAAAAATCAATGCGGTCAAAAAAGCCATTACCGAACGGAAGGATAGGTAACCAAATAGTCCTGCGCCGGGTAAATCTTTTAAAATATGTTCAAAAAAATAGTATAACATTCTATTGTTTTTTATGAGTTAATGGATATTAATCCGAATACTTTTTTAATTTCTTCTCTATCATCAAAATGGTATTTTTTGTCACCGATAATTTGATAATTTTCGTGTCCTTTTCCGGCAATTAGTATGATGTCACCGGCGTCTGCCATTTGTCCTGCGGCTTTAATGGCTTGCTGTCTGTCTGTAATGCGCAAGGTTTTTTTATAATGCTCGCCCGGCACACCTTTTTCCATATCATCAAGAATTTCTTCGGGGTTTTCGTTTCTCGGATTATCCGAAGTAAATATGACCGCATCGCTTAATCGCGAGGCTACTTCTGCCATTTCAGGGCGTTTTGTTTTATCTCTATTTCCACCTGCTCCTACAATGGTTATTAGCCTTTCGGTATTTTTAGGGCGAATATTATTAATCGTATTTAACACATTTTCAAGTGCATCGGGTGTATGTGCATAATCGACTATTGCGATCTTACCTTTGGGCGACAAAATAATTTCGAAACGCCCATCGACGCTTTGCAGTTCGCTCAATATTTTTAGAATATCGAAGGGTTCCAAACCCAACAATTCGGCTGCTGCATAAACTGTCAGTGCATTGTAGGCATTAAATTGTCCTATAAGCTTTACCCACACTTCCATATTGTTGATATGCAACAACATTCCGGTAAAATTTTGCTCTAAGATTTTCACCTTATAATCTGCCGGATTTTTAAGTGCCAAGCTATATTTTTGCGCTTGGGTATTTTGTAGCATAAAGGCGCCATTCTTATCGTCGATATTGACTACGGCAAAAGCTTCTTTTTTCAGCTCATCAAAAAACACTTTTTTGGTATCGCGGTAATTGATAAATGTATCGTGATAATCTAAATGATCGTGGGTCAAATTGGTAAACAACGCACCATCAAAATCGAGGGCTTGTGTTCTCTTTTGGTCTATTCCGTGCGAGCTTACTTCCATAAACACATAGGCTACGCCCGCTTTGACCATTTCGGATAAATAATAATTGATCATCAACGGATCGGGTGTTGTATGTGTGGCTTCAAATGCTTGCTCACCAATCATTATTTTTACGGTGGACAACAATCCGGTCATATATCCGGCTTTTGTAAACACTTGATACAACAAAGTAGCAATGGTTGTTTTGCCGTTGGTTCCCGTTACGCCTACTAATTTTAGTGATTCGGAAGGATTTCCGTAGTAATTGGCTGCCATAAATGACAATGCCGAATGTGTACTTTTGACCAAAATTTGCAATACGTTTTCGGGCAAGTCATCAATCCACTTTTCGACTACTACAAGGCTTGCGCCATTGTCGATAGCTTTTTGCACAAAATGATGTCCGTCTGCTTGCAGTCCTTTAATGGCTACAAAAACATCATTTTTCTTAATTTTTCGTGAGTCAAACTGAATGGCATTAATTGCCATATCGAGACTACCTGAAGCCTTAATTACTTGAATATTTGTTAATATGTTTTGTAAATCTTTCACGATAATTTTAATTCAACAATTTGATTTTTTTTAATTTTTTCTCCCCTAGGAATAGATTGTTTTTTTACTGTTCCACTTCCTTTTAATCGTACTGTCAGCCCCAAATTTTCGAGAATATACAAGGCTTCTTTTGAGCTTAATCCGCGCAAATCGGGCATTATAGTTTTATATTTTGCCAAAATACTTTCGGCTCTATCACTTGTTTTCACTTCGTCAATTACCACTTTTCTTTCGACGGGCATTTTGCCGTAAATATATTCAGCCACTTTCTTAAATACCGGCGCTGCTACAATATTTCCGTAGTAACCCAGCTCTGCATTAGGTTTATGTATAACCACAATCATTGAATATTTTGGTTTGCCGGCAGGAAAATAGCCTACAAAAGACGAAATATATTGTCCTTTGCCCTTCCAATATTCGGTTTGTGCCGTACCTGTTTTACCTGCCAATGCCACATAATTGCTTCTGATATTGGTAGCTGTACCGCGTCGGACAACACCACGCATCATTTCTTGCATTGTTTTTACCGTTTGTATTGATGCAATAGATGTATTTAGGGTTTCCGGCTCAAAAGTTTTAATCACTTTATCATACGATTTTACCTGACTGACTAAATACGGTTGCATTACTTTTCCGTTGTTTGCTATGGCGTTATAATATGTAAGGATTTGCAAATCTGTCAATTCGACCCCATAACCATAAGCCATCCACGGCAAGGATATACCACTCCAATTTTTATCATTCGGATCGGGAATAACAGGTTTGCCTTCGCCTTTGATATCGATTCCGACTTTTTCGTGTAATCCGAAATTGTATAATCTATTGACAAATTTTTGCGGATTGCTACGATAGTTTTCATAGACCATCTTAACGACGCCCACATTAGAACTTTTTTCAAAGACTTGCTTTAAGGTCAATTTGCCCATTCCGCCGTGATGTGCATCTCGTACATTTTTGTCATATATTTTATAGATACCGTTTCCTGTATTTACAACTTTGCTTGTATCGACCATTTTATCTTCGAGCAAAGCCATAATTGAAAATAGTTTAAAAGTAGAACCGGGTTCGTGTGTTTCATAAACGGCATAATTTCTTAACTCATCATAATTTCCCTTGCTGTTTTTGCCTAAATTTACAATTGCTTTAACGGCACCTGTTTCAACTTCCATCACTACAACACTTCCGTGGTCTGCTTCATATTTTACTAGCTGATTTAACAAAGCATGATGTGCTACATCTTGAAAATCCACATTGATATTTGTGATAATATCATAACCATCTTTTGGTTCGACGTCACTAAAATCGTTCAAGGGTTTCCACACTCCGTATTTTATTTTTTGCTTCTTTTGCAAACCATCTTTTCCGGACAAAATATCTGTAAAAGCCCCTTCAATACCGACTCTATTTCCTTTGCCTTTGTCGTAGCCTACCGTTCTACGCATAATGCCACCCAATGGATATGCGCGCACCGTATGCAATTCGGCAATAAATCCGCCTTTACGTTGTCCCAGTTTAAAAATCGGGAAGTCTTTCACTTTGACATAATCCGAATAAATCAGATTACGCAACACGCGTACATACTTCCGATTTTTTTTTCTGGCATTGATAAACTTTTCCATCAATTCGGATTTTGATTTGCCCGAAAAACGAGAAATAGCTCCTGCCAACTGCTCTACTTGTGCATCAAAAATATCTTGTGAAGGAACAGTCGGGTCAAAAGCCACATCGTATTTAGGTTCTGATGTTGCTAAGGCGCTACCGTCTTCTGCATAAATATTGCCTCTATTGGCTTTTACGACAAACTCTTTGACGGTTGTTTTCTTTGCCAATTCTCTATAATCGTTACCTTTAACATATTGAATATGAATTAGTTTCGCTACAACAGCTATAGCTAAAATCACTATAAAGAAGATATAGACTATCAAGCTTCTATGTTCGATATTTAGATTTTTTAATTTCATATTCAACAAATTGATTGTTTGATTTATACTATTTATATAATTATACTATTTTTGTTTCGGCACTATTTTCACTGCCGGCACTTTCGGAAAAACAAATCCTTCATCTTTTAGTCTTACATATACATCGGTCGCCATTTTCTTTTTCATTACATTCATTTTCAGCTCGACATATTCGGAGCGAAGCGCTTTTACTTCACTTTTCAGCTTTGCTATTTGTTTCACTTTTGCATCGGCGCTATGAGACAAATTAATTACGACAACGCCCATAACGAGCAACATTAGGATAAAAGCCCAATTTTTTGTTGCATTTTCATTTGTCAGATATTCTGCTTTTATGATGCTCCAAACCGTCATAAGTGATTAATTTTCTGTTTATTACAATCCTATATTTGTTCTTTCAGCCACACGCAATTTGGCACTACGCGCTCTTGGATTTTGTTCAATTTCGTCTGCATTCGGTACAATTAGCTTTCCAACTTTTTTAAAAGGCACCGATACATTTCCGTAGAAATCTTTTTCGGCTTGCCCTTCAAACTTACCGTCTCTAATGAACCGTTTTACCAATCTATCTTCGAGTGAGTGATAAGCAATTACGCTTAATCTTCCACCGGGTTTTATAATCATTGCCGTTTGTTCCAGCATTTTTTTTAGCGCATCCATTTCGCCGTTGACTTCTATTCGAATAGCTTGAAACAGTTTGGCCAAAAACTTATTCTGTTTTAGTTTTGGAAAATGCCGACTTACTATCTCTATCAATTGCCCTGTTGTTTCAATAGCTTGCTCTTCCCTAGCCTTTACAATTGTTCTTGCCAAAGTTCCGGCATTGCGCAAATCGCCATATTGAGAAAAAATGATACGCAAATCACGTTCGTCATAATA
>CAZSBI010000020.1:0-3031 GCA_964604735.1 uncultured Flavobacteriaceae bacterium
TGATATACAGATAATAATTAAGGCATAAGAAGTTTTTATGAATTAAAAAAATGATTGCACAAAAATTGCACAAAAAAAGAATTCTAATAACAAATCCCTGCACACACAGTATATAGCTCATAGCGGCTAATTTCTTAATTCAGAGTTGGTTGCGTATTTGCACCACAAAATTCGTTGAATTTTGCAAAGCGGAAAATTAAATTATGCAAAAATTCACCGAATTTTGCTATCTTTGAGATGAAATCAATAGTTAGTGTGTTAATAATCCGCCACGAGCCATATACGTGACGTTATATACAAACACCTCTCAAACCAAATTGAAATAAAAATTGAACTTTTGTTTGAGTATGGATAAAAAAGATAATAAAATACAAATTGATAAAACTTTGATTGAAAACATCAAAGAAATCATCAAGACAGATTATACTTTCTCTTTCAAAGCAACTTACAAAGGAATTAGGAAAAGGATTTTCAAGATCTAATCTTTTTAATATGCGAAAATTCTTTATTGAATATCCAAGTATCCAAACACTGTCTGGACAACTTAATTGGTAGCATATTTGTGAGCTTTTAATAATTGAAGATAAAGACAAAAGGAAATTTTACGGGTCAGTCTCAAAAGTTGTGAGTGATTGATTCTATCTTATTTAATGAAATATTAATTATGATACTAAATAAGGTGTCACATTGCAAAAAACAGAAAAAAGCCCGCCGTTGCTACGCAACGGCGGGACTATTGTTTGTGTGTATTTATGAAGTGAGTCATTTATTGAACAAACAATAAACTGTCAATTCATTAGAGTTGTTGCCTCGTGCATATTAGAAACAACTATAGTATTACTTACCCTAATATTTTTTTCAGATTAATTATCATTAAGATATAAAGCAATAATTTATAGTATATTTGTCTATCAAAAAACAAAAGCAAGAAGTCCGATGAAAACACTTTTTATAAACATCAAAGAGCTTATACAAGTACGCGACAAGTCTGTTTCATTTGTGTCAGGTAACGAAATGAAGGAATTGCCTATTATAAAAAATGCTTATTTACTTATTGAGGACGATATTATCAAAGATTACGGCACAATGGACGATTGTCCCAAAGATTTTGATGACTCCATAGTCGATGTGAGTAACAAATTATTGTTGCCTACTTGGGCAGATTCGCATACACATTTGGTTTATGCCGGCAACAGAATTGACGAGTTTGTCGATAAAATTAACGGACTTTCTTACGAAGAAATTGCCCAACGTGGCGGTGGTATATTAAATTCTGCTAAAAAAATGGCAGACATTTCGGAAGAAGAATTATACGAACAAAGCAAGCAACGATTAGATGAAATTATCCGTCAAGGTACCGGGGCTGTCGAAATTAAATCAGGTTACGGACTAAGTGTCAAAAGTGAACTGAAAATGCTTCGTGTAATTAAAAAATTGCAGCAAAATTTTCCGATAAGCATCAAAGCGACATTTTTGGGCGCGCACGCCATTCCAAACGAATATAAAGATCATAAGGAGGCATATTTGGATATGCTCATTGAGGAACTGATGCCTATTATTGCCGAAGAAAAATTGGCAGAATTTGTCGATGTTTTTTGCGAGAAAGGGTATTTTACCGTAGCAGACACCGAACGCATTTTGCAAGCCGGAAAACAATACGGATTGATACCCAAAATACATGTCAATCAGTTTAATGCAATTGGCGGTGTGGCAATAGGCGTTAAATACGATGCCTTGTCGGTTGACCATTTAGAAGTTTTAAGCGACGCCGATATCAAAGCGCTTCAAAACAGCCGAACTATGCCGGTAGCCCTGCCTGCTTGTTCCTATTTTTTGGGTATTCCCTACACAGCGGCACGCAAAATGTTACAAAACGGCTTGCCTTTGGCATTGGCATCTGATTTTAATCCCGGCTCTACACCAACAGGAAATATGAATTTTGTTGTGGCAACCGCCTGTATTAAAATGAAAATGACACCCGAAGAAGCCATTAATGCCGCTACATTAAACGGCGCTTATGCAATGGGCGTTGCCAACGAACTGGGGAGTATCAGCAGAGGAAAAAAAGCCAATTTTATCATTACAAAACCACTATATTCTTACGCTTCCATTCCTTATAATTTTGCCTCTGATAATATTGAATCGGTTTATTTGGAGGGCGTTAAATATTCAAAATTGCAATAAGTTTGGATTGTCAAAGATAAAATATGATGTTTGTTTAAGCAGATATTCTAATTTGTTTTTTTATTGTATTTTAACTTTTTGCACGGTATTTCCGAATTACCAAATTGCGACATCCGGGTAATGCTATATAAGTGCCGGGAGTTCCATAATCGTGTGTTGTGTCTCCTGTTTAGCCGAACTGGTCAAAAATGCCATCGCCGTTCCAATCAACATCATAATTATAAGTTTCGCCCGAATGGGTAGATATGGTAATGGAAGTGTCGTTTGAATGTCCCCGATTGTCTGTTTTCCATGTAGTCACAAAATAGTCACTTGGATTGTTTTGTGCAAAAACCAAAACAAAAGACAAAGAAAACAGGAGTGTAAAAAATGATTTCATAAAATAAGCTTTTAATGATATTGAAAACCAAAGATAACAAATAAATTACAGTATCAAATTATATTTTACTGACATTGGTGTCAGTTCAATATATGTTTTTATTAAAAATCTTAATCTTATCAAATAATTACAATTATTTTTTTGGTTTTTTATAGTTTAATTTATAAATGGTCTCTCCTATTTTTACATAATAAACACCGGTCTTCAGTTTGTTTAACTTTATAGTATTCATTTCTGAATAGATGTTAATTTTCATCAATAATTCTCCGGCTGAGGAGTATATAAATGCTGTTTTACTCGGAGTGTAGCATATGTATAAATTATCTACGGTTGAGTTATATACAATGCTAAAAACTTCTTCTAAAAATAAAACTTCTTCACCTGTTACTTCTTTTATCACTTTTGCAAACTTTTTATCAGTATTACTAATTCTATCCTCTTTTATTTTACTAGGATTTTTATTGCTAT
>CAZSBI010000021.1:0-14680 GCA_964604735.1 uncultured Flavobacteriaceae bacterium
CATCTGGTCAAATTCGTCAACATATTGATTGTCAACTACTTGATTATTATTTGTTTGGTTAATAATTTCAATTTTCGTTTTATCCTGCTTATTCTCATCTACAACATTTACTGTTACTTCATTTTTGTGATTAGCAACAAAGACTTCATTGCTTTTATTGTCATAAGCCTTAGTATTCTCTTCGGAGACACTCGTTTTTTTTACGGTGTTTTCCTTGTTGTTTTTTGCTTCTTTTTTAGATTTTTCAATCTTCTTTTTTGGTTTGTAATACCTTTTTTTTGGTTTTCCGAATAGTAAATCCCACATAATTACAGGTTTTATAGGTTAACAATCACAAAGATAGCGAAAAAGAAGCAAAACACCAAAAGGTAATTTATCCAATACTTATACCATTAGGCACGTCGGTATCCGGATTAACAAATACCAATTTTCCATCGGCTGTTTCTGTCATTAATATCATACCTTGACTTTCGACACCTCTTAGTTTTCTTGGTTTTAGATTAACTAAAACCAATACTTTTTTACCGATAATATCTTCGGGTTTGAAGTGCTCGGCAATACCTGACACAATAGTTCTTTGGTCTATTCCGGTATCAACTTTTAACACCAAGAGTTTTTTGGCTTTGGGCATTTTTTCAGCTTCTAAAATTGTTGCTGTACGAATGTCCATTTTCATAAAATCGTCAAATTCGATTTCATCTTTTTGTGCTGCTACTTTTTTGTTTGCTACTTCGTTTTCTTTTTTAGTTTTTAATAATTTTTGTACTTGTTTTTCAACGGTTTCATCATCTATTTTGTCAAACAGAAGTTCGGCTTTATTGATCTGATGTCCGCTGTTAATCAATATATCTTTTTGTGCTATTTCGTCCCATTTTACAGGTTCAAAATTTAGCATTTTTTGTAATTTTTTGGCAGAAAACGGCAAGAACACTTTGCCTAATACTGACAAAGCTCCTGCAATTTGTATAGCAACAAACATAATGGTTTGTACACGCTCCGGATTGGTTTTAACTTGTTTCCACGGTTCTTCGTCTGCCAAATATTTATTACCCAATCTGGCCAAATTCATATACTCCGAAAGTGCTTCGCGAAAACGGTATCGTTCAATTAAATTACCAATTTTTTCAGGATATGATTTTAATTGAGCTAATACATTATTATCAATATCTGTAAAGGTATCGGCTTGTGGCACTATGCCATCATAATATTTTTGAGTCAAGACCAAAACACGATTGATAAAGTTACCTAAATTACCGACCAATTCGCTGTTATTTCTGATTTGAAAATCTTTCCAAGTAAAATCATTATCTTTGGTTTCGGGCGCATTGGCGGTTAAAACATAACGAAGTACATCTTGTTTTCCGGGGAATTCTTCCAAATACTCGTGTAACCAAACCGCCCAATTGCGCGAGGTTGATATTTTATCACCTTCGAGGTTTAAAAATTCATTTGCCGGCACATTTTCAGGTAAAATAAATTCGCCGTGTGCTTTAAGCATTGCCGGAAAAATAATTGTATGAAAAACAATATTGTCCTTACCGATAAAATGAATCAATTTTGTGTCTTTATCTTGCCAATATGCTTGCCAATCGTTGCCGGTTTTTTCTGCCCATTCTTTGGTTGACGAAATATATCCGATAGGTGCATCGAACCAAACGTACAATACTTTTCCTTCGGCGCCTTTGACCGGTACGGGTACGCCCCAATCGAGGTCACGAGTTACGGCACGAGGTCGCAGTCCGTCATCGAGCCACGATTTTACTTGTCCGCGCACATTGGGTTTCCAATCTTTGGCGTGTCCTTCTAAAATCCATTCTCTAAGCCATTGTTCGTATTCGTTTAAGGGCAAATACCAATGTTTGGTTTCTTTTACAATAGGTTTATTTCCTGAAATGGTAGAAGTCGGGTTAATCAATTCGGTTGGACTTAACGATGTGCCGCATTTTTCGCATTGGTCGCCATAAGCTTCTTCGTTGCCACATTTTGGACAAGTACCAATTACAAAACGATCTGCTAAGAATTGTTGTTCTTGTTCATCGTATAATTGTTGCGATGTTTGCTCTATAAATTTACCGTCATCATATAGTTTCTTAAAAAATGCTGATGCTGTTTTGTGATGAATTGGCAATGAAGTACGACTATAATTTTCAAACTCAATACCGAAATCGGCAAAAGATTGTTTGATAATAGCATTGTACTTATCGACTACTTGTTGTGGTGTAATACCTTCCTTTTTGGCACGTATGGTAATGGGTACGCCGTGCTCGTCAGAGCCGCATATATATATGGCATCGTTGCCTTTGGCTTTTTGGTATCGTGTAAAAATATCACCCGGAATATAAACACCTGCCAAATGTCCGATGTGTACCGGACCATTGGTATATGGCAGTGCCGCTGTTATGGTAAAACGTTGTTTGTTCTTCATATAATACTAATTTTGTATGCAAAAGTACAAATTATATCCACAGGTATTATATGATTATGTTTGCTTTGATATTATTTTTGGTAAACTATGCTAAAATAGTACATCGAACCTATGTAGCCTGCACCCGGTGCTACTTTGTACTCCGTTCCTAAAACGTTGGAGCCTCCTATTTTTAATTGCAAGTTTGCTTTTCTGATATTATAGTTGATTTGTGCATCTAAAACGTTTCTTTCGGGTATTAATCCTTTGGCAAAACTTGATCCCCATTTGTATTCGGAAAAATATCGGTAGTTGATTTTGAATCCTATATTTCTATATATCTTAGGATTGGCAAAAGATATTTTTACTTTATGATTTGGGGTATTAAAGTTGTATTTGTATTCATCTTCGTTGGCGTCAAGTTTGATAAAATCATAAATCAAATCAATAGTATAATTTCCCAGTTGATATTTTAATCCTATATCGGCGCCAAATGAACGCACTTCGTGTTCTTCGTTTATATAGGTAAAAAATGCTTTGGTCGATTTATTTGCAAGAGCAGCTATTCCGGAGTTGTCGTGTACATCTCCTACATCTTTTGATACGGCCATTACGGGCATTTCTTTGATAAAGTTGTTATACCTGCTATAAAAGGCAGAAAAATCGATTTTGAAAACTTCTGCAATATTAGCTCTATAACCCATTTCCAAACTTGATACTTGTTCCGGTTGAATTACATTTATATTTGCAACTTCTAAATCGGCAGGATTATGTGATAATGAGAATTTTTTTACCGATGATAAGGTATAAGCATTATTATATGCATCGTTTCCTGAAATATTTATGGCATCGCCCAAAGTATTGGTGACGGTTTCTTTATATCTGTCAAAATTGTCGGGTGCTGCTCCAACCAAAGTAAAATAGCCTAAGTTTAATCCGATATATAGGTTTTGCGTTGTCGGATTTCTAAATCCGGTTTGATATGCAAATCTCAAGTTATGTTTATGTTCTTCGTCAAGGGCAACAACAACAGAAGCTCTTGGTGAAAAATGTCCTTTAAAATTCATTTGACGATCATACCTAACCGAATTTGTCAATTTAAGCCTATTGTTAAATAATTTTTTGGTTATTTGCAGATAAGCTCCCATTTCATCAATATTAATTTTACTTAGATTGTCATAATCCGTAAATATGGTGCCGTCAGAATTTAACGAATATACATTATATGAACCACCAACTTGTATATTAGCAAATTTGATAAGATTTTTTGAATTAAAATTTCCTTCGACATGCTTGGTTGTCGTATTATCGACAAATTTACCTCCTGTTATAAAGTTAGGATCGCTTACAACCTTGTTAAAAGCTGTTTTAAAAGCCTCCGTTCCGGGTAACAATCGCGGTGTTTTAGGCTGTCCTTGATAATCTACCGGACTATTATCGGCAAAATCGCGTGCTACAATATGTGCGTTGTCTTCATTCATCGGATTAGATTGTCCGGGCAACATACCCAATCGGGCTGCGGTATATATAGCTGCATAATCGGTAAACCAGTCTTTATCGCTTCGCCATTGCCTATTTAAGTTCCAAGCGGTAAATCGCGTGTCGTAAGAGTCTGCTGCCGACTCGCCGGTATAATATCCTCTGACAAAAAAGTATTTGTTTTTTACTTCTAACTTGTGCATATGAATCATAAATTTGTCAAGCACATAGCGATTGGCTCCTTGGTGAATGGTTTTTCCGGTACCCATTCGAGAGTCTAATATTATTTCCCAATCGTTTGCTTTGCCTGTGGGTCGATAATGCAAAGCAATATTAGCTTTTAGGTTATTGGCATTGTTATCGACTAAATCTTTTTCGGCATATCCTGTTCTTGAAACTCTAATGTCATCTAAGGCGCCTCCGGAAAGATTATTAACCGGTAATACCGCCACAACCTCATCGCCATAAACATTGACTCCGTCGTATGACGGATTAGACTCTCGCGTACCTATTTTACTTGCATTAAAACTGTCTGAATCTATATCTGAGTTGTCATCTGCCAACCAGTCTGTACCGTTTAGATATGATACATTCAATTTGAATCCAATTTTTTTACTTGCCGTAGCAAAACGCAAACCTACATTTGTGTAAGGGTTTGTGCCTGCGGCTTTTTGACGAGTCATTCCGTATTTTACAAAACTGCTTAAACCTTTATATTTGAATGGATTTTTTGAAATTATATTCATTACGCCATTGAAAGCGTTAGCACCATACAATGCCGATGAAGCACCGGGCAATATCTCTACACTTTCTACATCTAATTCGCTTGTGCCAATTAAATTTCCAAGCGGAAAATTCATAGCCGGCGAGGCATTGTCAACACCATCTATTAATTGTAAGAAACGTTCGTTGTTAAAAGCACTGAATCCACGAGTATTAATCGACTGAAAAGTAATACTGACTTCGTTGCTTTGTACACTTTTTAAATTGACCAATGAATGACAAAAAGATATATTCGATTTTTGCTTGATACTTTTTGCGTTTAACAATTCGATACTGGCAGGCGATTCATCGATTTTTTCTTTGTTTCTCGATGCCGATATAACCATTTCTTCCAAAAGAAGTGTTTTGTCTTCTAAAACAATCTTGATAAATTTACTTGACTTTACCCTGATATATTGTGTTTTGTATCCTATATACGACACTTCAATATCAACGGGTATTCTTTCGGAAATATATGAGAAATTGCCATTAAAATCGGTTATGGTTAAGGCTTTGGTTTGTTCTATTACAATATTTGCCCCCGGGATTGGATTGTCGTTTGAATCGACAACTCTACCTTGTATCTTATGTTGCTGTGCATAAGAAAAAGTACTTAATGTCAATGCTATAAATAATGCTATGTTTTTCATAAGACTATTGTTTTTGTTAAGTTATTTTTCGACAAAGTTCTGTCATAAAAACCACAGACACAAGAGGATAAATCCTGTTTTTTTATAGATAATTCCTATTTTTTATAGGGGAAAATTACTTATTTTGACAAAATACGGCAGGCATTTTACTGCCATCTGTTCAACACTTCGGTTTTGTCAACAAACTCTGATGATAAAGCGTGCATTCTGGCGTGTACCAATAGCATACGCCCTTCAATGTTTCGGGTGTAAACCAATTGATTTTTGCCAACATAGTTTCGCCATTTTTGTGCAAAAAATACAGCTGTTTTCTTGTGTTGTCCTATTAATTCGGGGACGCTATGATAATCTTTTTGAGTGGCTATTTTAACAAATCTGTTTTTTCTGATAATTACATATCGCGGATTGTCAATCGGCATTATAATTTCTGAAAGGGAACGAATAAAAATAGATTTTTCATAATTACTTGCACCTTTTAAGTAACTATATACAGCGCCTTTATCGTCCGTTAAACTGATGATTTCAATCTCGTGTAAAGGCGTTTTTATGATTCCCATATTGTGCAATGTCTCGACCAAAGCTTTGGAAATCCCGGCAATATCTTTTGATATGTCTCTGTATGTCAACCAAATACGAAAAGTGTCATAAAATAATTTGCCAAAAACCAAAACACCGACTCCGCCAATATACATTAGCCACTGCCATAACTGTGTAAAAGTGTGAAAGTGCCTGATGTTATGCAGAAAGCTCTCTAAAACATATTGGGCAAATCCGCTAATCATTGATATAACTAATCCAATGCCGTAGGCAATAGTGCGATTAAAATACAGTTGTAAATCTTCGGTATAGCTTCTCTTTGCTTTTTTATTATTTGTTCTAAAAGGGATTTTTATCTGTTCAACTAATTGTGCTCCTTCTCCTAGGGCTTTTTGCCATTTGTTAAGCAAACCCTCGCGATCTTTGGCAATGTCAAACATTCTTTCGTTTACTTTTTCTAATTGCGCATCTGTCCATAATTCTTTGGGTAAATCAAAACGACCGATACCATTTTCTATACCACCTTTGTCTTTCATCGAAATGCCTACAAATGCCTTAAATCGTCTTGATAAGGTTTCTAAATCAGTGCCGCCTGTTCGTACTGTCGGGTCAATGCTTACCAAATGCCAAATATTACTTGTTTTGTTCGGGTTACCCGGTTGAGTTCTGATAGCACGCCCACGCATTTGATTAGACAAGACAAAAGAGCCTACAAAACTTGCCAATATCAATGCGTTGATGGCAGGCGCATCCCAACCCTCGCCAAGCAAAGATTTTGTACCGATAAGCACTTCAATATTTCCTTGTTCAAAAATTTGTGTAACAATATGCACTATATTATGTCTAACGGCATCATTGGGTTTAATGATAACAAATTGCTCATCGAAAGCTAAAGGTATTGTCGAAATGTCTTTTAAATCAAACTCTTTTGCCAAACGCTTAAATTGTTCAAGCACCGAAGTCGGAATAATAACTAACGAACCGGTTAACAAGCCAATTTTTACACCATAATTTGCGCGTCGTAATTTTTCAAAAATAGGAAAAGCACCAATTTTGTCAAGTTTATTTAGTTTATTTTCTGACAAATATTCTTTTCGGATATAATCGGTCAGAATAACCATTCGCAAATTGTGTTGCAACTGCTCATATTCAAAAGCAACAATCCGGTTTATGCTGTTCATTTTGTTGATGCTAGTGCTTAAAAATCCGGTTAATTTATGATTCAAATGAAAATTAATCGTGTTTTTTTCTAGGGCGCTATGGCGTCTTAATTTATTTTTGATCTGTTCTTGAAGTTCTTCGTTTTGCAAGAAAACACTATCGTTAGAAAAAAGATAAAATGACAAAAGTTTTTGCAACCAATCATAATCCAGCTTAGGTAACTTAACACCCTTATTACCAATTATTTGCAAATGTTCTGCGCGTATATTTTTGCCTACGGCGTTGAGAAAAATCAACATAGCCGAATAAGTTTCGACATTTGAAAAAATCCATTGTTGTTGCTCAAAAGGCTGTTTAATTGCCGGATAATTGGCAATTGCATTTATCAAGCCTTTATCTTTTTGCAGATCAGAAAAAAGATTTTTGATGCGCTCTCTGTAATTGTTGAGTTTTGTTATTTCTTCGACTGTTGGTCGCGAAAAAAACAAGTAATCTTGATGCGGACATAAATCGCCCGCTTTGACCAACTCGGGTACGGCTATTTCGGTATCGACGGGTCCATTTAACTCGATGTAATTTTGCCATTCGCTATGCGAAACATCATAAGGCGGCGTTGCCGTTAGACCAACAATTGTTGCCTCTAATTGGTTTTTGATAAGAATTAACGATTGCCACCATACTTTTTGCAAATGATGCGCCTCATCGACCACAATTGTCCCGATATTTTGTTTTTTTAGACGGTTGAGTAGCGCAGAAACTGCTTCATCTTTTTGATGAAAAGCTGCGTGCAAGGCTTGATAAGTCGATACGGTTAAAAATTTCGGATTTTTTATATCAAACGAGATCCAATCCGGTGTTTTTTCTTGCTGTAAAAACATTTCGGTAAACCTCTCAACCCATTGATTTCTGATAGCAATGGTCGGAGCAAAAATCAGGGTGGGTTTGTTTAAGCGAATAGCAACTTCTAAACCCAAAACCGTCTTACCCGACCCCGGCGGTGCCACTACGTGCAAATGGTTGTCGTCCAAATGTTCTTTTAACTCATCTAATACCCGTTGCTGGTAAGTGCGCCAAGGAAATTTAAACTGTATTTGCTTCGGAAATGTTTTCAAAAAAATAGCTTTGGTTAAATAGGGTTCAAATTTACATAAAAAGTTATCATTAAACAACATTTGTATCCAAAACCCATTTGGAGCAGACTCAACTAGCAAATACAACTTTTTGGTTCATTGGTGAACGATGCAAGTGTGTTTTTTTTATGGGAGGGGGGTAGATGGTCTGACGATTTGTATATGAAGCGTTGGGCATTTATTAGCACTTCTTTTCGGTTTATCTCTATCTTTATTTACAAGCACCAACCTTGAGTTAATCACTTATTGCTCAATGATTTATATACTTTGTTAACAAAAGTTTTTGTTTTTATTATATACATCCCAGTTGGTAAATCTGTTGTAACAATTTCTGTATTTTGATTGTTATTTATAATCGATATATAGTTTGTCATATTTTGTCCCAAAACATTATAAATTGAAAATTCATCTTTTATTAAGATTTGGTCAATTATTATTTTATTTGTAAATGGGTTTGGATAAATATTAATATCATTTGAATTAAATTCAGAAACGCTTGATGGTAAAATATATTCAATTGCTCCTAAATCAGGATTATTGTCTCGTAAATTCCCGTAAAAATCTTCAACTGGCGAATAACTGCTATTTGCTATACCTATTGCTGGTGAATTTTGTTGTAAATTGAAATCGTAAATTGTGGTATTTTCAAAAAGAGGATCAGCAATGATTGTATTTACTTCTATTGCTGTTATATCAGCATCCTGACTTATTGTTCCGTTGATGCCAAATATTAAATTATTTTCAACAACTAAACCAGTTGTTCCTGCTGAAGATAATGCTTTTCCATTCCAACCTGCATCAGCTACTGATATGTTATTTAAAATTTTTATATCATTACCATTAGCAGTACTGATTCCTATATTAGCACCTTTTGGGTCGTTAGCATACGTAACAGTATTTGTGTAAGAATTCATAAAACAGGTGTTATTGATGAAATCAATGTGCCAGCCATCATTAGAATGTATTCCACTAAACCCATTCCAATAGCATATATTGTTTTCAACTAAAATGCGTTTGTTTCCATTCTGCCAATCATTTAAATTATTTCTCTGTAAGGAAATTCCTTTTCCTTCATCAATTCTAGGGTGAATAAGATTTTTAGTTGGTGCCCAAGAAAACACTTCATTGTAATTATCTCTTATTATATTTCTATTTAAAACTATACTATAAGTTGTGTCATCAGTAGTATTTGCTGTACCTTCTTTTGCCTTTGTTATAACTAATGCGTGTGTACCAGAATAAGAACGTCTTGAACAATTGTGTATTTCATTTTCTGAAATAGTTACATAAGAACTTTCCGAAATTCGTAATCCGCCACCAGGAGTATGATGAATTTCATTTCCAATAATTTTTATATGGTTTGAACCACTTACATATAAGCCTCTTGTATCAACATAAGTAGGTCTATTTACACTACCTAAAATAGGATAAGTTGTATTCTCAATTGTTGTAAGTGATGTTCCAACAGGAACCCTATACAAAACTTCACTTAATGTAGGGTTTTCTATATCTACAGTAGTTGAGGCAAGGTATAAAAATTGCAATCCATCTGTTAGTAATCCTTCTGCTGTCGAAAGAGGAATGTTTTCTACTTCTCCATATATTTCAAAACCTTCTACCTTTATATATGATGAGTTTCTTATTCTAAAAATATTTGCTCCATCACCTTTTAAAACGGTATTGCTATCATAGGGTTTAAAAGTAATGTAATTATTTTCAGAACCATGAAGATTCCCTATGCTAATAGTATTTTCTCTGTGCCAAATATGGGGGTTATTACGGTCACTATCTCCACCATATGTATAATTAGGATTGTAACTTGGGTTGTAATATTCTCCAATAATCAAAACGGTATCACTTGGCTGTAATAAATTACTTGATGTCAGTTGATTTACCGTTTTTACTGCTGTTAAAACAGAGGTTCCGTTATTAAGGTTATCTCCATTTTGATAATCTACATACCAATTTGTTTGTCCAAATAAGTTTGAACTCAATAGTATTATTAATATTATGCTGTATTGTTTCATTTTTTTTATTGTTGGCAACACTTGTACACACACAATTGCATATATTTCCTTTACCCCCGCAAGTTACCAACAAAAAGCAAACAATGCAAATATTTTTTAAAATTTATAGACCAAAAAGTTGCATTTTCTAATTGAGCTTAATTTGGATACTAACTCAAAATTCAATAATTTTGGCATTGGTATTATATCATTTAGTCAAAAATATATTTGATACCTAAACGTTTTTTTAAAATATCAATCGGTTGAAACACTTTAGTAACATACAAAAATTAACACAATTCTATAACATTGACAGTAAGCATCCGCTAATTGACATACAAAAATATGAAGATGCTAAACGTGAAAATATTATTAAAAACGAACCGATTGTATTCGATTTTTATAAAATTTCATTTGTAAATAATTTTAATGGTTATATTCAGATAGGTGACACAAAGTTTGAAGGTAAAAACGGAATTTTACATTTTATTGAACCCGGACAGATATACACTTGCAATTCGACTAATCCTTGGGAAGGTTTCCAGATACTCATTCACCCTGATATTTTCAAAAATTATTTTTCGCATAAGAGCATTAATTTGTACGATTTCTTTTCTTACAATGTAAATGAATCTTTGCTTTTGAACAAAGAAGAAGGAATTTTGGTGAACAATATTATGCAAATGGCTTGGAATGAGTTTCATAACCAAAAAGATAAGTTTTCAATTCCAATTATTTTATCTCATATAAGTACATTGCTAAACTTGACAGAAAGGTTTTATGACAGACAATTTGATAATCGTAAAAAAATATACAACAAGTTATCAAAAGATTTTTACAAGCTGCTTAGAAATTATTATCTAACAGCTTCGGACAAAGAAATACAACAGCCTACGGTGCACTATTTTGCCAAAAAATTGAATGTTACACCTAATTATTTAAGCGATATTATTAAGTATCACACAGGCAAATCGGCACTTGCCGGCATCCACGATTACATTATTGAGGAAGCAAAAAAATTATTAACTTCTACAAGCCTAAGCATTTCTGAAATTTCTTATAACTTAGGATTTGAATACCCAAATTATTTCTCAAAATTGTTTAAACAAAAGACAAGTCTTTCTCCTTCTGAATACCGTAAATCAGTAAAAAATATCTAAATTACCCAAATTTGTTTCCATATTTTTTGATGAATTATTTTCAATTTTGCAGAAAATTTACATCATAAAATAATATATAATGAAAAAAGTACTACTTATTAGCGCAGTGTTATTTGCTTTTTTGGTTTCGTGTAATGATGATGCTAACAAAAGCGATGCTCAAAAAACAGAGCAAAATGAAAAAAATGTGGAAGTTGTCAAGCAAGATTTTCCTACTGTTATCAACATTAAAGGAATTGCACAAAATCCCGAAGGAATAGAATTTGACAAAAATGACAAGACATTTCTGTTGAGTTCTTTAAATGCTGGTCCAATCATTAAAGTTAATCTTGATGGAACCTATAAGGCTTTTACAAGTGGCGAAAAATTTCCCTTATCAACAGCCGGACTTCAAATAGATTACAAAAATAACAGACTGTTGGTTGCCGGTTTTAACGGAACCGAATTAATGGACAAAGATCCAAAAACCAAAGGAACGGCTTACTTGCGAGTATATGATTTAAAAACAGGTAAAATCGAAAAAGATATTAATCTATCTTCGTTATTACCGGAAGCAAGCGCTTATTTTGCCAATGATATTGCTATAGACAACGAAGGAAATGCTTATATATCCGATTGGTATGCAAGAGCTATTTACAAAGTTGATTTAGATGGTAATGCAAGTGTTTTTTGGACTAATGAAACCGGTATTCCAAGCGGTGCCAACGGCTTAGATTTTCACCCTGACGGATACTTGTTAGTTTCTATTCTTACCGTAAATGACAAAGGACTTTATGCCGATTACGGTTTGGTAAAAATTCCGATAAAAGACCCTAAATCTGCAAAAGTTGTGAATTTTACAAATGCAGGCTTTACAGGTTTTGACGGAATGGTTCTAAAATCTGACGGAAAAGTTGTAGGTGTTACAAACAACGGAACAGGAGCAGGCGGTAATACATTTATCGAAATATCAAGCGATGACAATTGGTCTAATGCCAAAGTGATTAATACAAAATCGATTAAAGCAAGTACTACGGTAGCTGTTACTCCTGACAATGATTATTATATTATCAATCAAGATTTTACCAATGGCGAAGCTAAAAATTGGACAATTGAACAAATCAAATTCTAATGCATTGAAATCCTAATTAAATATCATCATAGACTACAATAAAGTGTGAATCATTTGATTTGCACTTTATTTTTGGATAAAAAATTATCAAACTAAGACAAAGCCTTGCGCGCTTTTAAAATATACTTTGCCGTATCTAAAGGACTAATACCTTTATATGCACGTGTTTTGCCTAAAGAAATATCGCAAGTATCGTAATGCGAAAATGAAGTATTTAGTTTTGCTTTGCCACTGGTTAAAGCACTAAGTTTTACGGCAAATTGCAATGAAGTTGCCAAGGGAACTGTGCCCCAAATTTTTGCTGTTCCTTGCACTATTTCGGGTCCTGATATGCTTGCGCGCATTTGTGTCAATTCGCTTGCTACCGCTCCCAAAAATGCTTCGGGGATTTTGATTTTATAATTCAGAATCGGTTCTAAAAGTGTCATTCCGGCTTTTTGCAATCCGTCCATTATACCCATTGGTGTGGCTATGGCAAAATCGTTACTTTTGGTATGCACTTCGTGGTCTTCTCCTTCGATTAGAGTGATTTTGATATCATCTACTTGCCAGCCCAAAATACCTTGTTGCAAGGCTGTCGGAATGGTTTTTCGCACATCGTTTTGGTATTGTTTTTTGATATCATTAACGCTGACTATGGAGCTGAATTGCACGCCTGATCCGCGTGCGCCGGGTTCAATTTTGAATCGCATAATTGCCCAGCAGGGTTTGGGCATCCAATAACGCACATAGCCTTCGGCACTTTGGCTTGGAGTTTCCTTGTAAATGACTGTCGGTGGGGTAAAATGTACCGCCAAATTAAAACGTTCTTGTAGTTCGGCTTGTATTATTTCTTGCTGAATGGTTCCACGAATATGAATATGCAGTTCCTGTTCTTCCTTATGATATTTAAAATGAAGACTCGGATCTTCGTTATTGAGCAAATACATTGCTTCAACAAGTGCATTAATTTCGGCAGGATTGTCAGGTGTGATTTGAACGCTTAACAAAGGTTTTTCTGATTGAACCACCGATTTTTCGCTTGTTATATTACCCAAAACATCGCCGGGTTTGGCATTTTGCAAACCTTGTACCCATACTATTTCTCCGGCATCGGCAGCCCTTAGTATTTGCTGATTTTGTAAATCGGTGTTTCTGATGAGTTTTACTTTTTCTTCTTGACCGCTACTTGCATTGTAAATTGTATCTCTTGCTTTAATGCTACCGCCAAATATGCGCAGCGCCGACCATTTGCCTTCGCCTTTGATGTGCTTGGTTTTAAACACAATAGCAGACAATGTAGTATTTACCGTAGGCGCAGGCAAATATTCAACTATTGCATCCAGCAGTTGTTCTATGCCTTTTGCGTATTTTGCCGAGCCTAAAAATACCGGAATAAGTTCTTGCGACAGAATATTTTGTTTTAAGATGAGGTCAATCTCGTCAAAAGACAAAGCCTTTCCTTCCAGATATTTTTCGAAAAGATAATCGTCTTGTGCGACAATTTTTTCTAATATTTCGGTTTGATTTGCAAATTGATTTTCATTCCAAAGCGATTCTATGCTCATCGCATTTTCATCAGCTATAAGTGCATTTTGCATCAATAGGGTTTTGATTTGCAAATCTGATTCTAATTCATTGATTACCGCTTCGATATCGGCGCCTGTTCTATCTATTTTATTGATAAATACCAAAAACGGTTTTTTATGTTTCCGCAGCAAATGTATCATATTTTCGGCTTGTGCCTGCAAAGCTTCAACGGCGGAAAGCAAGACGATTGCCGCATCAATTGCCATAATACTTCGTTCTGTTTCTGAGCTGAAATCGACGTGTCCGGGGGTATCTATTAAATTTATTTGCGTCTGCTGCCATTCAAAATTTACCACTCCCGATTTAACGCTTATACCGCGTTGTTTCTCTACTTGCAAAGTATCGGTCTGCGTATTGCCCTTATCGACTTGACCTTTTTGTCTGATTTTGCCCGACAGGTACAAAAAACTCTCTGTCAGACTGGTTTTTCCGGCATCAACGTGTGCAAAAAGAGCAATATTTCTGATGTTTTTAGACAATAGTTATTTGTATTTGATTTTGGAAAGTAAAGATAATACATTGTTTTAAAACACAGGGTGGATATATTTTTGATTATAAAAAGGCAAACTCAATTAGCAAATGCAACTTTTTGGTTTATTGGTGAACGATGCAAGTGGGTTTTTTATGGGGGGGGGGTAGATGGTCTGACGGTTCGGCTATGAGCAGTGCGGGTTTTAACGCTACTCATTTTCAAACCGCTATGTTGTTTAT
>CAZSBI010000022.1:0-5402 GCA_964604735.1 uncultured Flavobacteriaceae bacterium
CACATTCAGTTCGTTGACATAACCTTTCATATATTCTTTTCGTTTATTGCGCACTTTTAAAGCAATTTCGAAGGGTAATTCGGACAAATCATCGACGTCTTCATAATTATCTTCCGATTTTTCTTCCTTATCCAATTCAAATAGCAAAGGTTGTGACAAGTCATTTTTTTCCGTAGTATTTGCATTAGTTTCTTGCGGTTCTTTTTTGATTAACTTCATTGTGTCATCAGCTTCATCAATTGCATCCGTTTGTTCCGCTGCTTCTATGGTTTCGTTTTCTTCTTGCGACTCGTCGTCACCAAAATTCATAGCAAATTGCGTATTTCCGTATTCATCGGTAGTTTTGATAACCGGTTCAATTTCGATACTCTCCGGTTTTAGTTCGGTTTCTACTACGGTTTCTACAAAAGTATCCGTATCATTTTTGAATACGTGTACAATTTTATCAGGATCTGAATTTGAGATCACATCTTGCTGATTCTTAGCAAATCCGGTAGCAATAATAGTTACAGCAATATCTTCGCCTAAAGATTCATCTTCGCCAATACCCATAATTACGTCGGCGTTATTGCCTGCTTCTTGTTGGATATAATCGTTGATTTCACTTATTTCGTCAATCGTTATTTGAGAGGAACCGGAAACGATAAGCAACAAAATATTTTTGGCTCCTTTGATACGATTATCATTCAATAACGGCGAATCCAAAGCTTTGGTAATCACTTCATTAGAACGCTCCTCACCACCGGCTTGTGCCGAACCCATAATAGCTGTTCCACTGTTTTCGAGTACGGTACGCACATCTCTAAAATCGACGTTTACCAAGTAATTATGTGTAATAACTTCGGCAATACTTGTAGCGGCAGAAGCCAAGACTTCGTCTGATTTGGCAAATGCTTCGCGGTAAGTCAAATTGCCATATATTTCGCGCAATTTATTATTATTGATAATGATAAGTGAATCGACAAACTCGCGTAAATTCTCGATTCCTTTTTGGGCATAATCGTTACGTTTTTTGCCTTCATACTGAAAAGGACTGGTTACAATACCTACGGTTAAAATACCCATTTCTTTTGCCAATTTGGCTATAACCGGCGCCGCGCCCGTACCGGTACCACCACCCATTCCGGCGGTTATAAAAATCATTTTTGTATTGTTCTCCAATATGGCTTTTATGGCTTCAAGGTCTTCATTTACAGCACGTTCACCAATTTCAGGATTGGCACCTGCACCCAAACCTTCGGTCAAACTTTTACCAATTTGTATTTTATTGGGAATAGGGCTTTTGGTTAAATCTTGTGTATCGGTATTGACCACCACAAAATCGACATCTTTAATACCTTTGGTGTACATATAATTGACTGCGTTGCCACCGCCACCGCCTACACCGATGACTTTTATAACGTTTGACTTGTTTTTGACTAAATCAAATTCTAAATTTAAATTAAAATCGTTCATAATTGTATATTTTCACTATTATTGTTCAGGTTATTATTCCATTTTTTTGATAAAATCCATTATTGCATCAAGAAAAGATTTGCTTCGTTTTTTCTGAATTTTTGATGTTTCAACTTGGGTTTCTTGCGCTTGATTTTCCTCCTCTACTTTTTCGACTACTTTTGTTTCTTCTTGTTTTTCATCAAATTCTTCGTAGTACTCATAATTCTTTTTGTCATCTAAGCCTTTCATCAGCAAGCCTACTGCCGTAGCATAAATAGGGCTTTTTAGGTCAGATTCGGTGCCTGCTGCCAAATGCTGATTGGGATATCCGACACGCGTATAATGCCCTGTGATCAAGTTGACCAACTGAGGCAAATGTTTCAGCTCAGAACCTCCGCCTGTAAGCACAACACCGCCTAACAAATCGGCATTTGGATTAGATTTTGTATATCGTTTAATTTCGGCATCTGCCATTTTCATAATCTCTTCGACGCGCGCTTTGATAATACGCGAGATACTTTTTAAACTAATTTCGACCGGTGGACGTCCGGGCAAGCCCTGAATAGAAACCACTTCTAATTCGCTATTTTCGGCAGGCCAAGCCGATCCAAATCGTTTTTTTATAGCCTCCGCATTGCGTTTTAATACTTGAATGCCGTTGGCTAAATCTTGTGTGATAACATTACCGCCGTAGGGAATAATGGCAGTATGACGAATAATATTATTCTTAAAAATAGCCAAATCTGTTGTACCGCCTCCTATGTCAATTAGGGCAATACCGCCTTCTTTTTCTTCTTCGAGTAAAACGGCGTCAGACGAAGCCAAAGGTTCTAATGTAACCGATTCAACTTCAAGATTTGCCATTTTTACACATCGAACCAGATTTTGAATAGAAGCCACCTTGCCTACTACTACGTGAAAATTAGCTTCGAGGCGCGTGCCTGCCATTCCGATGGGAATTTCGGGAATATTTCCTTCATCATCAACCATAAATTCTTGTGGCAAAGCGTGAATAATCTTTTCGCCTGCTTCAACCGTAATGCGTTCTACCTGAGCAACTAATTTGTCTATTTCAGCTTGCTCGATGATCGCTTCCGGATTTTCTCGCATAATATATTCGCGCGTTTGAATACTACGAATATGTTGCCCTGCAATACCAACAACTACTTTTTTAATTTTTATTTTTGAATTGTACTCTGCTTTCTGAACTGCTTCATTTATGGCTTTAATTGTTTCGGTTAAATTAACAACCACGCCACTTTTTACACCTTTATTAGCAGCTTTGCCGTAGCCTAAAATTTCAACTTTTCCGAATTGATTTTTCCTGCCTACAATAGCCACTACTTTTGTTGTACCAATATCTAATCCGACTACTTCTGTTCGGATATCTTGCTCTCTAAACTTTGCCTCGTTGGTCAAAATTTGTCCGTTTTGATTATTCATTTCTGTATTCATACGCGCTGTTTTTAGGTTCTTTATTTACACACAACTTGCTTGCTGTATCGTAAATCTATTTGATGATATTTGTTTTGTAATTGATGATTTTTTAAGTAAGCATATATGTTTTTCAACTTATATAATTGCTCTTCGTAATTTGTGTTATTCAGAATAAAATTAGCCGGAAAAGCTTTGAGTTTAAAACTGTATCGGTCGGATTTGATATGTATCTCGGACACAATTTTATTCAATAATTTATCCTTGTAAATCTGTTTTAGCCAAGCTACCAGAATTTTGCGTTGTTTTTGATTGACATCGCCATAAACCAAAACTACATTTTCGGTATAATGATGCGAAAGAGGTCGTTTTTCTCCTTGCTCGTCAATATAATACGAAGTCGCTCCAAATACACGCGCAATGGGCTTATATTGCGTAACTTCGGCTACTAAATTTCCGTTTAAATCGCGATAAACTTCGGCTTTGCTGATATAATTATTTTTTTCGAGATTTGCTTCAAAAGTTGACATATCAATACTTGCGCTGTCTCTTATCTGCAAGATTTTTTTAACTTCATCTACCCTGATAAAATCTTTGTTTTCGGGATAAATTTTTACCATTTTGCTTTGCAATCCTTCTTGACGCAAACGGGCACTAAACACTTCACCCAATACCAAAGTGAGTATGAGCAAAAGCAAAGTAGATAATATGAGCATCAAGTTTTTCATTCTTTATTTAATTTCGTTTAAAATATCTTTTACAATATTTTCGGTGGCTTTTGGCATTGCCATCTGTTTTATATTTTGACTGATTTCCTTCTGTAATAAGTCATTGGTGAACAATTCATTTATTTTGTCAAATAAATCCTTATCCAAATCTGTTTCTTTTATCAAAACGGCGGCATTTTCATCTGCCAATGCTTGCGCATTTTTGGTTTGATGGTCTTCGGCTACATAAGGCGACGGCACCAATATCACCGGTTTACCGATGAGACTCAGCTCCGAAATACTACCTGCTCCGGCACGCGAAATGATAATATCTGCCAAGGCGTAGGCATCTTTCATATTTTGAATAAAAGCTACTACTTTTACAGCCTCTCGATTATATTTCTTATGACTTTCGTAGCCGTTTTTGCCTGTTTGCCATAACAACTGATAGCCTTTTTCGGTCAATTTGCTCGCTATTTTTGCCATCGCTTCGTTGATGGGGCGTGCGCCTAAACTGCCACCTACAATTAATATTGTTTTTTTATCGGCATCTAAGTCGAAATGGCTTGCGGCTTCTTGTTTTGATATTGAAAAATCGTATAACTCTTCACGTATCGGATTACCTGTTTTGACTATTTTGTCGGCTTGAAAAAATCTTTCCAAATGATCGTAAGCCACATATATTTTTTTTACACCGGCGGCTAATTTTTTGTTGGTTATACCCGGAAATGAATTTTGTTCTTGAATAAAAGTCGGTATTCCGTTTTTTTGTGCCATATACAAAACCGGTCCGCTGGCAAAACCGCCTGTACCAATAACCGCATCGGGTTTAAAACGCTTTATTATTTTATGTGCTTTATACAAACTTGATATTAATTTGAAGGGCAAAGCCAAATTTTTCAGTTTACTTGAACGATTTATGCCCGAAATCCACAATCCCTCGATAGGAAAACCCGCCGCAGGAACTTTTTCCATTTCCATACGACCTTTGGCGCCTACAAACAAAATTTCGGCATCGGGTAAAATGCGTTTTATTTCGTTTGCAATAGATACCGCAGGAAAAATATGTCCTCCTGTACCTCCTCCGCTAATAATGAATTTCATCTTTTTCATATTTATTTTTTTTGGCTTTTGACCTTTATTTTTGCACGATGACTTCGATACTTCCCAATAGTGAGCGCGCTCGCCTTCATCGCTTATTATGCTGTCACAAATTCATCTAAATCTGCTTGTTCGCCTTCATCTGTAATTCTGCTGATACTCAATATAACACCGATAGCAAAACTACTCATCCATATTGCCGTTCCGCCCGAGCTTACCAATGGCAAGGGCTGTCCGGTTACCGGAAACAATCCGGTGGCTACTGCCATATTGATTAGTGCCTGAAAAATCAGCGGGTAACCAACGGCAAGCACCAATAATTTATAATATTTATTTTTTGCTTTTTTTGAAATAATAAAAAATCGCAGTCCCATAAACAGATAAACAAATAACAATATCAATCCGCCAAACAGTCCGTATTCTTCTATAATTATAGCATAGATAAAATCGGATACTGACTGTGGCAAAAAGTTCTTTTGCATACTTTTACCCGGACTAAAATTGAACAAACCACCTTCGGCAATGGCAATTTTTGCCAGCATAACCTGTCTGTTTTTGTCGTTAATAATCATTTCACCTCGCTCATTTGTTTCAGGTGGCGGTGTAATATATCTTTCTATGCGTCCTTTCCAAGTATCCATTCGATTGGCAAATTTGTCAGGAAATGCCTTAAAAATCAGCAAAACAATTAAGACCATTATCAAACCTATGCCTAATATTTTG
>CAZSBI010000023.1:0-2583 GCA_964604735.1 uncultured Flavobacteriaceae bacterium
TAATGTTTTGGATAATGAAATTGTTATCAAATACAATAAAGGTATTCTAGAAGGCATACTCAATACAGGTGTACATATTTATTGGAAAAGCGAATTAAACGAATTTAGTTTTCAAAAAGTAAATTTAACTGATACTGAGGAAATTACAAACGTTGATAAGAATATTATTTCAAAAAGTGTATTTAATAATTATGTAAGAATGTTTGATGTTTCTTCTTATGAAAAAGCCTTGTTGTTTGTAAAAGGTAAAACAAAAAGAATACTTGATGCAGGAAAATATTATTTTTGGAAAAATGAAACCGATATTGAAATTAAAAAAGTAGATTTAAGAAAGACGCAAATGGAAGTATCCGGTCAAGAAATTTTAACCAAAGATAAAACACAAATAAGAGTAAATTTTTATGCACAATACAAGGTAACGAATATTGAAAAAGCAATTGTTGAAAACAAAAATTACGATAAACAATTATATGTGTTGATTCAATTGGTTTTAAGAGAATATATTGGTGCCTTAACACTTGATGAGTTGTTAGAAAACAAAAAAGATGTAGCCGATAAAGTAGCGGAAAAAATTTCAAAAAAAGCACTAGATTTAGGTGTGCAAATTTTTGATGCCGGTATTAAAGACATTATCTTGTCAGGAGAAATTAAAGATATTATGAACAAGGTTTTGATTGCTCAAAAACAAGCACAAGCCAATGTTATTACTAGGAGAGAAGAAACAGCCTCGACCAGAAGTTTGCTAAATACAGCAAAAATAATGGAGCAAAACGAGATGTTGTTAAAATTAAAAGAAATGGAATTTGTTGAAAAAATTGCTGATAAAATCGGTGAAGTAAGAATTAACGGAAATACTGCAATTTCAGAACAATTAAAAACCATTTTTGTAAAATCGTAAAAAATTAAAATCAGATGAAAAAAGTAATATCAACAGAAAGAATTCCCATAAAAATGTGGGTGGACGAAATAGAACAGGAAGCGGTTAATCAGGCTAAAAATTTAGCAAATTTACCCTTTGCCTTTAAGCATATTGCCATAATGCCCGATAGTCATGTCGGATACGGAATGCCTATCGGGAGCATTTTGGCTACGCAAGCGGTTGTGGTGCCCAATGCCGTTGGTGTAGATATAGGTTGCGGAATGTGTGCACAAAAAACAAGTTTAAAAAATATTGAATACGATGATTTAAAAAGTATTTTAGGAATTGCACGCAATACAATTCCGGTAGGATTTAACCATCAGAAAGAGGCACAAGACGAAAGCTTAATGCCTTTGGGATATGAAAATTTGCATATTGTAAAAAATCAAATTCAAGGAGCACGTAAACAATTAGGAACTTTGGGAGGAGGGAACCATTTTATCGAAATTCAAAAAGGTTCAGATGGTTTTATTTGGGTGATGATTCATTCCGGAAGTAGAAATCTGGGCTATAAAGTGGCAAAACACTACAATCATTTAGCCAAAAAATTGAACGAAAAATGGTTTTCGGTAGTTGAATCAAAAAAAGAATTGGCATTTTTACCCATTGAGACACAAGAAGCCAAAGATTATATGGCAGAAATGAATTATTGCATTGATTTTGCTTTGGCAAATCGTAAATTAATGATGCAACGGATGATGGAAGCTATGGGTGAAATTGTCGGCGATTTTGAGACGGAGCCTTTAATTAACGAATCGCATAATTTTGCAGCATGGGAAAATCATTTCGGACAGAATGTATTGGTACATCGCAAAGGAGCAACTCGTGCATATAAAGACGAATTAGGAATGATTCCCGGGTCGCAAGGAACCAAATCGTATATAGTTCGTGGCAAAGGAAACGAAGAAAGTTTTAAATCTTGTTCGCATGGAGCAGGACGTAAATTAGGAAGAAAGCAAGCTATTCGTGAATTAGATTTACAGGCGGAAATCGACTTGTTAGAATCTCAAAATATTTTGCATAGCATTCGGCATAAATCAGATTTAGACGAAGCAGCAAGCGCTTATAAAAACATTGATGAGGTGATGAAAAATCAAGAAGACTTGGTCGATATTGTAGTAACATTACAACCCTTAGCGGTCTTAAAAGGATAATTGATTGCTTTTAGCGTAAAAAAAAAGCCGATAACGTTGGAGTTATCGGCTTATTATTATTTTAATCATTCATTATTTAATGATAATTTTCGAATTGTAAACGCCGTTTTTAGATACAATTTTGACAAAATAAATGCCTTTTGATTGCTTGCCTAAATCAACGGCAATAAGATTACCGGTTATTCTGTGATGATAAATTTCTTTTCCTGAAACTGCATAAACAAATAATTCCGCATCGTTTGCATTGCGCGTTTTAATAGTAAATATACCATTATTCGGATTGGGATAAATGCCAATTATTTGATCAAGTTTTTCAACGGCATTAACATCAACACAACTAATTGAGGCTTCCCAACCGTCTTCATTTACCGACCCGTCCGAATGAAACTGAAAAGTAAGCGCCCCTTGTTGATTTGTTGCCGTTACGGGCTGTAAATCAACCGGAATAGTGCCGTCATCAGCCGCAAAATCGCCAATGAGTGTTGCGCTTGTATCTACGCCGTCATATAC
>CAZSBI010000024.1:0-4353 GCA_964604735.1 uncultured Flavobacteriaceae bacterium
TTTTTGACTTTAATTATACAATTATTATTTGCAACATCAAAATAAGAAAACTAGAGAATAATGAAGTAGTGTTTTTTTATGTTTTATCTACTACTAACGTGTAACCTTCCGAAATCCTTCGGAACAAGATCTTCGTGGTCATTTTCTGTTCTACGTGTGGACTTCCGACTTCAACCGCACTTTCCCCTTTTACCTTGCTCCTTAATACCTTAATACCTTAATACCTTAACTCCTTAAAACCTTCCGACTTCAACCGCACTTTCCCCTTTTCCCTTCTTCCTCGCTCCTTAAAACCTTAATACCTTAACTCCTTAACACCTTCCAACTTCAACCGCACTTTCCCCTTTTACCTTTTCCCTCGCTCCTTAAAACCTTAATACCTTAACTCCTTAACACCTTCGGACTTCCAACGCACTTTTACCTTTCTCCTTTCTCCTTTTCCCTCGCCCCTCGCTCCTTTTACCTTTCTCCTCTCTCCCTATTTAAAACATTTTTTATATCTTTACTCATTCAACAAAAAAATTTCTAATGAAAAAAATTAGTCTGATACTTTTATTCGTTTTCACCCTTAGCTCTTGTCAAAATACACCGGCTGAAAAACAAAATGTAAAGAAAAATGCACAGTTGCAAAATGCTGAAAAAATTATTAACGAAACCCGTGAAATATTTGTGCCCGATAAAAGAGATCATATATTCAATGTCGCTGCCAAAACTACCGGTGACAAAATTATTATTACAGGCACTACTGATTTTTCTAAGGCTGTAACTCATCTTAAAAATCAGTTACTAACTCATAAAATCAAGTTTGTAGATAGTGTGCAGTATTTACCTATCAAAGATTTTCAAAATAAAATGGCAGTCGTGCGCTTATCAGTCGCTAATTTGCGTGCCAAACCCAAACATTCTGCCGAATTAGTAACACAGGCATTAATGGGCATGCCGCTACGAGTTTTACAAGAAAAAAATGGTTTTTATCAAGTTCAAACTCCCGAAGGATACTACGCTTGGGTTGATGCCGCCGGAATTGTGATCAAAAGCAAAAAAGATTTTTTAGACTGGCTTAAAAAACCAAAAGTTATCGTAACCGCTATGTTCGGAATGATTAGCAGCGACCAAAAAAACATTACACATCCTATTTCGGACTATGTGCTAAACAATGTTTTTGCTGTGGATAAATCCGAAAAAAAGACAACAAAAGTTATTTATCCGGATGGCAGAACAGGAAATATTGACAATAATTGTATCGAAAGTTTAGAAATTTTCAATAAAAATAACTCGAAAAAAGAGCAATTACAATCAAATATTGTTAATTTTGCATCTAATTACATAGGAATTCCGTATCTATGGGGAGGCACTTCCGCCAAAGCTTTGGATTGTAGTGGTTTTACCAAAAATGTATATGCACAAACCGGCTATTTATTGCCCCGCGATGCTTCTCAACAAGTAAAAATAGGTAAAAAAATTGAAATCACCGACGATTTTTCTAATTTACAACCGGGCGATTTGCTGTTCTTTGGAAGAATAAAAAACGGTAAAGAAAAAATTACCCACGTAGCTATTCATTTGAATAAAGGAAAAATCATTCACGAAACAGGAGAAGTAAAAATTGAAAGTTTAAATCCAAAAGATAAGGATTATAATGAATACCGTAGCAAAAGCTTATTGCAAGCAAGACGAATTGTAGGATACATACCACAAACTTTTTCAAAGGCTTATACGGAATAAAATATAATATTTTTCCTATTTTTACGTTTCCATTCAAACTCAAACAGACAAGCATTGAAAAAATATATCGTCAGCTTATTTATCTTCCTTTTTACTAATGTTTTCGGACAAGAAAGCACAATTGTCGGGCATATTAGCAATGCAAACAATGAAAACATAGAAGGTGTCAATATCAAGTTTTTAGATAGTGGCACTACTTCTGATGCGCAAGGAAATTTCAAAATTGATTTGCCTTCTGACAAAAAGATTGTTATTTCGTTTACGCATCTCAATTACGAAACGAAGAATTTTTTAGTACGACTGAAAAAATCTGAAATTCGTAAAATGAATATTATCTTAAATAAACACAAAGAAGATATAGGTGAGCTAATTTTAAAAGGCAAAAGCAAAAAAGAAAAAGAAGGTGCTATAAAATTAGGAAAACTAAATGTTATTGTAACTCCCGGCGCGCAAGGCGGTGTCGAAAATCTGCTAAAAACACTACCTTCGGCAAGCGGTTTTGACGAAATGAGCTCACAATATATGGTGCGCGGAGGAAATTTTGACGAAAATCAAGTCTATATTAATGGTATTGAAGTGTATCGTCCTATGTTAATTCGTAGCGGACAACAAGAGGGACTTAGTTTTGTCAACTCTGATATGGTCGAAAATCTATATTTTTATCCGGGCGGATTTGGTGCCGAAAAAGGCGATAAATTGTCATCGGTACTCGATATCAGCTACAAGAATCCGAATAAAAACAATACATCAATCACCGCAAGTATGTTGGGCGGAAGTATTGCCAACGAGTATAGAAAAGGTAAATTTGGCAGTCTGATGGGTATCAGATACAGAGATAACAGTCTGTTGGTCAATTCGAAAGACGTTCAGGTAGATTATCACCCTACTTTTGTCGATGCGCAGAGTTTATTGCGATATGATTTTAGCAAACAGTTTTTTATGGAGTTTTTGGGCAATGTTTCCTTAAATTTATATAATTATCGTCCCTTGGTCAAAGTCGCTACTTTTGGCTCGTATCAAGATGCCAAAGTGTTGGTAGTCGATTATGAAGGGCAAGAAAAAGATAATTATAAAACCTATTTTGGCGCCTTAAAATCGACCTACAAGCCCAACAAAGAAACGCGGTATAATGTCATTGCTTCAATATATAATACACAAGAAGAGGAGTATTTTGATATACTTGGTCAATACAATATTGGAGAACCAAATTCCGATCTCACCAGCGACGATTTCGGCGAGCCCGAAAACCTGCAAAGTTTGGGTAGCGAAATCAATCACGCCCGAAACGATTTAGATGCGCTAATCGGGAAATTCAGTCTTAATTTGCTTAAAAAATTGAATAAAAAAAATCAGATTGAAATCGGATTAGAATATAGTTTTGAAGATATAAAAGACCGTATAAACGAGTGGCAAGTCATTGATTCTGCCGGATTTAGTCTTTATCCATCGGGCAATTTTCATATAGAGCAACCCTACGATACCGATACGGCGCCCATTGAACCTTATCAACGTGTAAACGGATTTAATCACGCACTAATTCACCGTGGCATTGCTTACGGTTTATGGCGAAGTAATTTTAAAATTGGCAAACACAGAATCTGGACAAATATAGGTGTGCGTACGCAAGCATATCAGATGCAAGACATTAATAACGTTCAAAACAGAAATGGATTTATTGTTAGTCCGCGATTGCTAGTAGGATTTAAACCCAAATGGCAGAAAAATATGGAGTTCCGTTTTGCCACGGGTTTATATCAACAAGCACCATTTTACAAGGAATTTAGAAACCAACAAGGCAAATTAAACATTGATGTTAAACCACAAAAATCATTTATTGCTTCATTGGCAAACGATTGGTATTTTGATATGTGGCAGCGCCCCTTTAAACTTACTTCCGAAATCTATTACAAACAAATGTGGGATGTCAATCCATATACCTTAGAAAATGTACGCATCAGGTATTTTGCCAACAATAATGCTACGGCTTTTGCTTATGGATTTGAAAGTAGATTAAATGGCGAGTTTATTGCAGGTATTGAGTCTTGGTTTAGTGTCGCATTGATGAAAACAATGGAAAATATTGACAATCAGGGAGATATTTATCGTCCTACCGATCAACGCTACAAATTTGCAATGCTTTTTCAGGATTATGTTCCCCGTATGCCCAATATGCGTATGTATTTGAATATGACCTACAACGGCGGTATTCCGACCGGCTCACCCTCTTATGCCAACCCCTACGATTATCAGTTTAGAACCGATGATTATTTTAGAACCGATATTGGAATGTTTTATATTTTGACTGACAAAAAAAACAAACCAAAATGGATGGATCACTTTAAATATTTGAGTGTAGGCGTTGAAATTTTAAATATGTTTGATGCCCAAAACAGCATTTCAAATATGTGGATTAGAGATATCTATACCAAAAAAAATTATCGTGTCAAAAACTACCTAACCGGCAGAATATTTAATGTGAAATTGCATATCAAACTTTGAAAGTTGTGTAAACCGGAGTAATAATAAAATGGCGGTTAGCTGTTGGCTTATCGTGACAGCCACCTACTTCGGACTTCCGACTTCCGACTTCAAACACCACAAAGTACGCGAAGTTTCACAGCATTTATT
>CAZSBI010000025.1:0-9387 GCA_964604735.1 uncultured Flavobacteriaceae bacterium
AAATGATTTTCGGCTTCGGCAATACAAGGTACTACATAAGTTCCGGTTTCAAAACCTTCGCCTGAAAGCACTTCGCCTCCGTAAACAATTTTACCTCCTTCTTTTTGCACTTGCTCAATGGCGTGTTTAAACTGATTAACGGCGTGAATATCATGTAATGGTCCAATCAAGTTGTCCGGATTGATAGGACTACCGATTTTAGATTTTAATTTTTCGTAAGCATTGACCATTTTTGCTTTGAAATCGTCATAAATATCTTCGTGTAAAATGATACGTCTGGTTGATGTACAACGTTGTCCGGCTGTTCCCACAGTACCAAATACAGTTGACATTAAAGCCATATTTAAGTTGGCTTTTGGCGTAACGATTACGGCATTATTACCTCCTAATTCCAAGATGGTTTTACCTAAACGTTTTCCTACGCGCTCTCCTACTCTTTTACCAATGGCAGTTGATCCTGTCATAGACATTAGAGGCACGCGTTTGTCGTCAAGGAAATTATCTCCCATTACAGACGAACGTCCAATAATCAGGTTGAATACACCTTCGGGGACATTGTTATCGCGTAATACTTTTTCAATAATTTTATGAGATGCTACTGCTGTCAAAGGTGTTTTTGATGATGGTTTCCAAACCACAACATCACCTGCTGTGATGGCTAATGCGGCATTCCACATCCAAACGGCAACCGGAAAGTTAAATGAAGAAATAATACCTACAATTCCTAATGGTTGGTATTGCTCCATTAGTCGGTGGCTTGGTCTTTCTGACTGCAAGTTAAAACCGTTCATTGTACGTGCTTGTCCGGCTGCGAAGTCACAAATATCAATCATTTCTTGTACCTCGCCTACGCCTTCTACAAATATTTTTCCCATTTCGTAACTTACCAGTGCGCCTAAATCATCTTTGGCATCGCGGAGTGCGTTACCAATTTGACGTACTACCTCAGCACGAATAGGCGCCGGCACGATACGCCATTCTTTAAAGGCTGCTTGTGCAGTAGTCATTACTTTTTCGTAATCGTCTAAAGTGGCTGTTTTTACGCTGGCAATTAGTTTGCCGTCAACGGGTGAATAAGATGGGTTTAATTTTCCTTCGGTATCAAACCAGTTGGTTCCGGTAGAAACACCTGAATTAACTTCGGTCAAGCCGAGTCGTGTCAATACTTCTTGTATGTTGATTGTCTTGCTCATTATGATTATTTTTATTTTGATTAATTTCGTTTAATTCTTTGATAAAGGTATCTATATCGCTATCGCCAAAACCTTTCTCTTTGCAGGCGTCTTCGAGCGTACCCCAAATGGGTTCGCCACAACGAATACATTTAATTCCCTTGACACGAAGGTATTCTTCGGCAAATGGATAGTCATCGACTAAGTCTTCTATTAGTATATCTTTTTCTATTTCCATAATCTGAAAAATTTTGTGTAAAAATACAGCAAATTTTTCGGATTAAAAAATGTAATAATCATCATCATTTCATTTTTTTTATCGATATCATTTTTTTTCTTTAATTTTACCCGATTTTAAGTATTATTTTTTTTGAAAAAGACCTTATACATATTTCTATTAATTTTTATACATTTTACTTTCTTCGGACAAGTAAAAACGGATAGCCTTGTATTGTTAAGTAAAACAACAAATGACGATAGTTTAAGAATTACACTTTACCAACAAATTAGCAAGCAGCAAGCCAAAAAACAATTTGACACTGCTTACTATTACGCAAAAAAATCATTGGCACTTTCTCAAAAAATCGGTAATGATAATTTAATCATAGAATCCTATAAAAGTATCAGCTATGCCTTTGATTATCAGTATAAAATTGATTCGACTTTGTTTTGGTATCAAAAAGCTCTTGATTTAGCCTTAAAAACCGACAACAAGCAACAGTTATCAAAGTTATACAATCATATTGGTATTGCTTACTACTACAAAAGTATTTATGACGAAAGCATCAAAAATTTGTATAAAGCCTTGGATTACAGCGAGCAATTAAATGACAGTTTGACTATTGCCAGAAGTTGTAATAATATCGGATATATTTTAGACAAACAAGGTAATCACGCCAAAGCGCTACCGTATTTAAAGAGAGCCTTATCTATAAAAGAAAAAATTGACTCTAAACAGTCCTTGATATCTTCACTGTTTAATATTTCAAGTATTTCTTTTAGAAACAACGATTTTGACGAAGGAAATAATTTTTTACTGCGTGCCTTACATCTGAGCAAAGAGATTAAAGATACTACATACATCGCTATCAGTTATTCATATCTGGCTATTGCCAATGCTAAAAATAAACGATTGCCACAATCTTTACATTATTTGCGTCAGTCATTGGCATTAAAAGATAAAATAAAGGACAAATACCATTATGGTCAACTTTTATACGATTTGGGCGCCGTTTATGCCAATACCAACTCATTTGCAGAGTCAGAAAAATTGTTTTTAGAATCTATTGATATCAATAAATTGGTACGTCCGGGATTGGTGGTTAAGTCTTACAGGGAATTAAGCGAATTATATGAAAATAACCATCAATATAACAATTCGTTGGTTTACTATAAGAAATATACTCATTTGAAGGACAGCCTCTACAATCTTAAAAAAGAAAAAATTATCAAAGATGTTGAAGCAAAATATGAAAATGGCAAAAAAGAACAGCAAATAAGTCAACTTAAAGCCAGCGTTACGCAACAAAAACTTGAACAGAAATTTTGGATTTGGGTAAGTGTTTTATCTATTTTATTAGCAGGCACTTTTATATTTTTCTTTTATTCATATCGAAAAAAATCATTTCAATTGGCAAGAAAAAACGAAATTATTCATAAAACTTTGGCAGAAAAAGAAGTGCTTTTTAAGGAAGTGCATCACCGTGTTAAAAACAATTTGCAAGTTATTTCATCAATTCTTTCCTTACAAATAAGATACTTAAAAGAACCCCCTGCCATTGAGGCGCTTAAAGACAGTATGCACCGGATTGATTCAATTTCGTTAATTCATCAAAAATTATATAAAACCGATAATATTATCGGGATTCATATGAAGGAATATATCGACGATTTGTTATATAATATTATCGATTCATTGCGTATTGACACCGATGCTATTCAATATGAATCAAATATTGAAGATATTATTTTGGAAGTAGATTCTGTTACACCGATTGGTTTGATATTAAACGAGCTGATTATCAATAGTTTAAAACATAATAGAGAAAAAGATACATTAACATTATCCATTTCGTTAATAAAAGAAAATAATTGCTTAGATTTACAGGTAAAAGATAACGGCAAGGGGATTTCCGACGATTTTGATTATTTAAAAACCGATTCATACGGGATGAAAATGATTGCTTCCTTATCAAAAAAAATTAAGGCAAAAATTTCTTTTACCAATGACAATGGACTTTTAGTCAGATTGATTATTCATAAGTTTAAAGAAGTAAATAAATAATTTTTAAGAACAAAATGAAAGAAACCGTAAAAATATTAATTGTTGAAGACGAACCCTTAATTGCCGACGACTTGGCATTTATCTTAGAAGATGAAGGCTATGAAGTAATAGGAAAAGCCATTGATTTTGATGAAGCCAAAGAATTATTAAAACAAAAACCCGATTTGGTTTTACTCGATATTTCTTTGGACGGCGACGAAGACGGAATTGAAGTTGCACAATATATCAACGAAAAATATCAAATTCCGTTTATTTTTGTTACTTCACATTCGGACAAATTAACGATTAACAGGGTTAAGAAAACCAATCCCTGCGGTTTTATTGTCAAACCTTTTAAAGCAAGCGAAATTCGTTCGGGTATTAGTATAGTTTTATACAAAAACAAGCAAAAAAATGTGCCTAAACCCAAAAATATGTCTTCGGACAGCTTCTTTATCAAAATTGGTTATGATTTGGTAAAAATCAAATACGATGATATTAACTACATCAAGGCAGAAGACAACTATACGACTATTTTTATGGACAATGAAGACTATTTGGCGTCTATGAACTTAAAATCGATAGCCGGGAAACTTCCTGAAAATCAATTTTTACGCATACATCGTTCCTACATTATTAATATAAAAAAAATAGACCGTATTTCGCATCGTTTTGTGTATATCAATGGCAGTGAAGTTCCCGTAGGTAAAAATCATTATCAGAAATTACAAGAGTTTATCAATATGTTGTAGTTTTTTAGTAATAATGAGTGATTTTTTATTGCTCCCCACCTGATAAAAAAACACTTTCACCCAATAAATATCCTCTTTCGTCATTTTTTTTTGTCATACATATGTATATGCTGTTCTTTTGAACCGTAAATGAAAAAATATATATTCATATCGGTTTTAACAGCAATCGTATTTTTGAGTAACTGCTCAAAAGATATGTATCAAAATACGGCAAATACACCTGTATTGTTTGCCGAACAGCTAAAAAACAGTTTTAAACAAAATCATAGCAAACAACTCGAAGCTTTAACGATTAATCAAAGTGATTTGATAGAAACGCTTACACAATGCGACCGTAAAGTTGCTCAAAAATATAGTTTAAACATAATTAAACTGGCTAATAACAGGAATAGATTTATAGCCAATAGAGATTTAATATTTGAAAATTTTTCTAAAATTAAAAAGCAGGAAAATTTTGACTGGCATACAACACAATTGCTCAATGCAAGCTATCAAACAAATGATAATCATTTGGAAATGAATGGATTATTAATTATTCAAGACAAAAATAAAAACAAAGACACTATTTACTATGAAGCCGTAAAACTTCATTCTAAATGGTATTTATCAAATTTAAAAAAAAACAAATAGGTTATGAAACAAATTATCACAACATTAATTGTATTAATCAGCTTGTCTGTGCAAGCACAAACGAACATTTATTTTCCCGATGCTAATTTAAAATCGGCACTTATTGCAGAAGGAGTTGATACCGGAGGTGACGGACAAATTTCCATATCAGAAGCTCTCGCAGTTACCGGAACGCTTAACTTGGCGGGAGAGAACATCAGCAACCCTACCGGTTTATCGTTTTTTATCAATATGACCGGGTTAAATATTAGTAATAACAATATCACCCAACTTGATCTTACTAATAATGCCGCTTTATCCAACCTAAACGCTTCTGATAATCAGATAAATAGAATAAATTTAAGCGGACTAACCAATTTGCATTCTGTCAATTTGAACAATAATAATTTATACGGCTTACATACAAATACAAACACCGATTTGATGTATTTAGAAGCCGAAAACAATCATATTTCGGAATTAGATTTGCAAAATAACAGAAGTATTGTAAGGATTAAAGTTGCTCATAATTTAATTAGAGAATTAGATTTGCACGGATTACCGGATGTAACCTATCTCGATTGTAGTTTCAACGATTTGACGACCTTAAATTTACGCAATATCAACAACAACATTACCAGTGTTTATTGTAATGACAACCATTTGGTAAATTTTGATTATGCCAACGGAACGGACGGACCTATTATTGTATTAAATGCCACAAACAACGACGATTTATCGTGTATGACCGTATCGGATCCAAGTTCATTTTATCATCCGACAGGCACTTTGCCACCGGGAACAAGCCTTAGCACAAGTTGTGACGAACAAATTTACATTCCGGATACTTGGTTCGAGTTTGATTTGATTCAACAAAATTTGGATACCGGAAACGGCGGTGTAATCGACCATAAAATTTCTCTTTCCGAAGCACAAGACATCGTAACACTTGATATAAACGGAAGCACAACAACCGGATCGGATATTACAGACCTTCGCGGTATTGAACATTTTACGTATTTAAGATTTTTAATTGCACATCATAATAATATCAGCAATGTAGAATTAAATAATAATATTCTATTGGAAGAAGTACGATTAGATGATAACAATCTAAGCGATATCGACCTGAGCAATTTGGTAAATTTGACGAATTTGCGTCTGAAAAACAACAATTTATCAAGCATTGATGTATCTAATAACACGGATTTAATCAATTTGGATATCAACGGAAATAATATTACCGATTTAGATTTGACTAACAATACCGATTTAGAAACTTTATATGTTTTAAACAATCAATTGTCGTCTATAAATTTATATAACAATACGCATCTGAGAATTGTAAACGCCAACAACAACCAATTAGCAAATTTGATTCTTTCCAATCACCCCGATTTGCAAAAAGTATATTGCGAAAACAATAATATGAGCGGTGCTTTTTATGTTGGTGGCGCTACAACTAATTTGCAAGAAATAAAAATTGGCAACAATCAACTGAGCAATGATGACATCACTGTTCCTACAATTACGACACTTACTGTTATAGAAATGCAGCATAATTTATTTTCAGGAAATTTAGATTTTACGGATGCTACTCTTTTAGAGGAATTAAATGTTTCTAACAATCCGTCTGTTGATAAAATAGGTCTGCGTAACGGCAATAATACCAATATCACCGCTTTTAATGCCACCGGTTGTACCAATTTAACAACTGTTTGTGTGGACGACCCTACTTGGTCGGCATCGGCAAGCGGTTGGTCTGTTGATGATACGAATGTTTACAGTTCTTGCCTGATTGCTATTCCGGATGCTAATTTTGAACAAGCACTTATCGACTTAGGTATCGATACTTACGAAGATGCCGCTTCACCCGGAACGCCTAACGGATATATCAATGAAGGCGACGTGTTTGGTATCACTGTTTTAAATGTTAGCAACAAAAGTATTTTGGATATCACCGGAATTGAATACTTTACCGATTTGATAAAACTATATATCAACAACAATCATATTTCAAATTTAAACATTCCGGATATCGTTAATTTGGAAGAATTATATGCACAAAACAATACTATCAGCGAAACAAGTATTAACTTGCCTACAAGCAATAACTTGTCTAAACTGAATTTGTCACATAATATTTTACGATCAATTCCTACTACCATTTACAATCAAAGCGGTTTAACGGTGTTAAATGTTTCAGAAAACCAAATTACCTTAATCGAATTAGATACGCATTATCCAAATTTATTAGAACTCAATTGTAGCAATAACTCCGAAATTGAAGAATTGGATTTTAGCAACACAACTCACCTAACTCGTTTAGAAGCAACTAATTGTGATTTTGATGTAATAGACCTCAGCTTACTTACCGATTTAGATTATGTCGATGTATCTCACAATACCATTCATACTTTAAATTTGGGAACGATTAACGAAATTGACTTTTTGCGTTGTAGCGACAATCAATTGACAAGTTTAGATGTATCTCATTTGAACAGTTTGGATTTATTGCGTTGTAATATCAATCAACTTACATCATTAGACATCAGTAATAATGAAAATCTAAGCACTTTATATTGTTCGGACAATCAACTTTCAAGTTTAAATTTGAAAAACGGATACACCAATAATATCACAACGATGTGGTCAACAAATAATACAAATTTAATCTGTATTCAGGTTGACGACAGCACATTTGATTTTACGGCAACAGGATATGATTGGCAATACGATGCAACAGCAAGTTTAAACGAAAATTGTACAGACCAAACCTATGTTCCTGACGATAATTTTGAACAAGCGCTTATAGATTTAGGCTACGATTCGGGTGCATTAGACGATTATGTAACCACCGCTATGATTAACTCAGTGCGTAACATTAATTTAAGTTCAAAAAACATTGCCGATTTTACAGGCATCAACGACTTTACGGCACTAAGTGTATTGATTTGCGACCATAATACAATGACAAGTTTAGACATCAGCGGACTTAGCAATTTAACGGTTTTGGAAACCCATAATTGTAGCAACCTGTCAACACTTAATGTATTAAACAACAATGCTTTAACTTCAATATTAGCAAACGATTGTCAATTTGACGACTTTTCAATAATCATCAGCAAATCACCAAATTTAAAAGAATTGGTTATTGACAATAATGTCCTTAGCGGTGATTTGGAACTAAACGGATTATCAAATTTGATAAAAATCAGTGCACAAAATAATACTTATGAATATGTTGATGTAACCGAAAATTTTAATCTGCAAAATATTCTTGTCGCAAACAACAATATCGAAGTATTAGAACTAAACCATTTGACACAATTAAGACAATTGCTGGCAAACAATAATCACTTGATTACTTTGGAAGTGAAAAATGGAAATAACACTTCGTTTACCGGTTTTGATGCCAGAAATAACTCATCATTGACTTGTATTGAAGTAGATGACCCTACTTGGAGCACAAGCAACTGGACAAATATTGACGGTACCGCTTCATTCGACGACGATTGTTCGGGTGGCGTTACCTACGTGCCTGACGATAATTTTGAACAAGCACTTATCGATTTGGGATACGATTCGGGAGCACTCGACAACTACGTTGTAACGGCAAATATCAATACTGTTACAAACCTTAATGTATCAAACAAAAATATTGCGAGTTTAAAAGGTATTGAAGATTTTACCGCCTTGGTAGTACTTAATGTCGCAAACAACAATTTACACTCGTTAGATACCTACAACAATACCAATTTAAAAATTCTATTGGCAAATGCTAACAGCCTTACAAACATTAATGTAAGCAGCAACCCGTTGTTAGAAGTATTGCGTGTAAACGGTAGCGATTTAACAAATATTAACCTTGCTTCAAACGGTGCTTTAAAAATTCTTTCTGCCGCTTCGAACCAATTGACCGAATTAAACTTGGATTTAAACACTGCTTTGGAACAATTAATTGTACCGGACAATCAACTAACGGAACTAAGTATTCAGAACGGACAAAACACCGCTATTACTACTTTTAACACAAGAACAAATGCAAATCTTACTTGTGTAAATGTTGACGATCCCGCATATTCGACAAGCAACTGGACAGATATTGACCCGCAAACATCCTTTGACGATCATTGTGGACAAACTTATATACCCGATGATAATTTTGAACAAGCACTCATCGATTTGGGATACGATTCGGGAGCACTCGACGATTATGTTACAACTGCCAATATAAATACCCTTACAAATCTGTCTTTGATTGTTAGAAATATTGATGACTTAACAGGTATTGAAGATTTTTCAGCCTTAACCGATTTGAATGTAGACGGCAACAATCTAAGTGTAATAGACCTTCGACCATTATCAAATTTAACTGTCTTATCGGCTGATTTTAATGATTTGACAAGCATACAGCTACCACCTTCTATTGAAGATTTAGACCTTAAACAAAATCAATTAACCGGTATTAATCTTTCGTTTGCCAATCAATTAACCAATGCCGACATAAGCAATAACCAACTGACAAGCATATCGTTACCTACAAGTAGTGTGTTAGAAGAATTGAGAGCAACCGATAACCAATTAACCG
>CAZSBI010000026.1:0-13330 GCA_964604735.1 uncultured Flavobacteriaceae bacterium
TCCTTGTAATAGATCCTATTATACAAGAAGCTTTCATAAGATAAAACAAAATATTTTGGCTTCTAATTTTGGTATTATTGCCAAAGAAGATGCCGATCATACCATTAATGTATTTGTAACCGATTTGTTGACTACCGAAAATTTATCGGGCGTCAAGATAAAAGTCTATAATTACCAACATAAATTAATGGGCGAATCAACAACCAATGCACAAGGCAATGCAAGTATGGCAATCGACGGAAAACCTTTCTTGTTAGTAGCTCAAAAAGATGGACAATACGGTTATTTGCGTCTTGACGATGGTGTTTCGCTGTCGATGAGTATGTTTAACGTAGGCGGCAATAAAATACATAAAGGAGTAAAAGGGTATCTGTATGGCGAGCGTGGTGTTTGGCGTCCGGGAGACAGTATTTACTTGAATTTTGTTTTAGAAGATAAAAACAAAACTTTAGCTCAAAAACATCCTGTTGTTTTAGAATTGTTTACACCCGATAATCAACTTTATTTGCGTCGTGTAAACACAAAACCGGTAGGCAATTTTTACAATTTTAATATTGTTACCGACCCCGAAGCTAAAACCGGAAACTGGTTGGCAAAAGTAAAAGTAGGCGGTGTTACATTTAGAAAATCACTCAAAATTGAGGCGGTTAAACCCAACAGACTTAAAATAGATTTAGATTTTGGCGAAAAACTCCTGCATAGCGATGTTCGCGCCGGTACTTTAACTTCTAAATGGTTGCACGGCGCGCCTGCAAGTAATCTGAAAGCTGTTGTCGAAATGAAAGTGTCGCAAGGACATACAAAATTTGAAAATTATAAAGATTTTTGTTTTGATGATGCCTCTAAACAGATTTATGGTAACGAAAAAAGCATTTTTGAAGGCAAACTCAATGCCGAAGGCAAGGCAAATATTCCATTGGATATGGATGTAAAAGATGCGCCCGGAATGGTAAAAGTGAATTTCAAAACGCGTGTTTTTGAACAAGGAGGCGATTTTAGTATCGATAGATTCAGCAAGTTGTATTCGCCTTATAAAACTTATGTAGGGGTCAAAATTCCCAAAGGAAAAGGTTGGAACAGCGCATTGTATTCGGATGAAACAAATCTAATTCCGATAGTAAGCGTCGATGAATACGGCAAGCCCGTTTCGCGCAGCAAAATACGTATCGATGTGTACGAAATTTCTTGGCAATGGTGGTGGCAACGCAACAGCAACGAAGATTTAGGCTACTATATACGTTCCAATACTTCCAAAAAAATATTAAGCGATTATATATCGACCAAAAACGGAAAAGCTATTTATCAATTGAAATTTCCCAAAGACACTTGGGGAAGAAAATATATTAAAATAACAGATGAGACCTCAGGACATAGTTGCGGTCAGATATTCTACACCGATTATAAAGGCTGGTGGAGTAATCCGGACAATGCTATGCCGGGAGGCGCCGAGATGTTATCATTTACAACGGATAAAAATAAATACAAAGTTGGTGATGAAGTAAAAATAAAATTACCTAGCTCCGGACAAGGAAAAGCATTGATTAGTATTGAAAACGGATCCAAATTAATTCAAGCATTTTGGACAGATGTAGCCAAAGGAAAACAACAAATTAAGTTTACGCTAAGCAAAGAAATGACCCCAAATGTGTACATACATATATCGTACATTCAACCGCATAGCCAAACCGAAAACGATAGACCTATTCGTTTATACGGCGTGCAGGGAATTTTGGTAGAAGACGGTGAAACACATCTGAATCCGGTTGTTGAAATGCCGGACGAATTGCGCCCTGAGAAAAAAGTAACGATTAAAGTGAAAGAAAAAGACGGCAAAAAAATGACTTATACCGTAGCTGTTGTCGATGAGGGTTTGTTAGATCTAACTCGATTTAGAACGCCAAATCCGTGGAATACCTTCTACGCAAAAGAAGCTTTGGGCGTAAAAACCTACGATCTTTATAACTATGTTATGGGAGCATTTAGCGGTAATATTGCCGGATTGCTCGCCGTAGGTGGAGACGAAGATTTGATCGAAAAGGGAAATAAAAAAGCAAGCAGATTTAAACCTGTTGTAAAATTTTTAGGTCCCTTTACATTAGAAGCGGGAGCAAAAAATGTTCATAGCTTTACAATGCCTAATTATATAGGCTCTGTTCGCACAATGATTGTAGCAGGCGATGATAACGGCGCCTACGGTAAAGCCGAAAAAACAACCGCTGTAAAAAATCCTTTGATGGTTTTGGCAAGCTTACCGCGTGTATTAGGTCCGCAAGAAAAATTGACTTTGCCGGTAACCGTTTTTGTTACCAATAAACAAATCAAAAATGTTAAAGTGCAAGTAGAAACCAATGATTTGTTCAAAATCGAAGGCGGTAATGTAAAAAACATTCATTTCGATAAAGAAGGTGATCAAATAGTCAATTTTGATTTGCAAGTAGCCAGAAAAGTCGGCATAGGAAAAGTAAAAGTAAAAGTTAGCGGCGCAGGTGAAACAGCTTCCTACGAAGTAGAAATGAATGTGCGAATAGCCAATCCCGAAATTTTTAATGTGAAAAACGGAGTGATGAAAAAATCGGAGTCGTGGACAGAAAAATATACGCCTATCGGTATTATAGGCACCAACAAAGCAGTGTTAGAACTATCTCTTGTTCCGCCAATTAATTTAGAAAAACGCCTCGATTATTTGATTAAATATCCTCACGGTTGTATAGAACAAACAACATCAGCTGTTTTTCCGCAATTGTTTTTAGAAGACTTGCTCAAATTGTCGAATGAAAGAAAAGCAACTATTCAAGATAATATCAGTCAAGCGTTGCAACAATTGAAAAAATTTCAGTTAACCAACGGCGGATTTACTTATTGGCCGGGACAAAGCGGTTATGCTAGCGAATGGGGTACCAATTATGCAGGGCATTTCTTGCTCGAAGCCAAAAAGAAAGGTTATAAATTGCCTGTAAATATGCTAAAAGATTGGATTTCTTATCAAAAAAAACGCGCCAATGATTGGTCGCCAAGCAAATCTAACAAAAGCTATTATTTGTCTAGAAGCAGTCAGATGATACAAGCATATCGCTTATATACCTTAGCCTTGGCAGGCAAACCTGTTTTGGGCGCAATGAATCGTATGCGCGAAACAACAAATTTATACGTCGCGGCACAATGGCGTTTAATAGCTGCTTATTATTTGGCAGGCAAAAAGGCAGTAGCAGAAGAAATGATGAAAAATTTACCCCTTAATGTCGATAAATATACCGAATTAGGCTACGCTTACGGAAGCAAAGCACGTGACGAAGCTATGATTTTAGAAACCTTGACACTTTTGGATAAACCGGCACTGGCAAAACCACTTTTAGATAATGTTAGTTATAATTTATCATCAAATCAATGGATGAATACGCAAACAACAGCTTATTCTTTATTGGCAATTTCTAAATTTGTATCAGGACAAAAGACAAGCAAAATAAAATGTAAAGTGAAGTATCCGGGAGGGAACAAAACCCTAAATTCAGAAAAACCGATGATGCAGATACCATTAGATTTTAGTAGTAGCGGTGTTTCGACTGTCAAGGTTGACAATCTTTCAGAAGGAATACTTTTTGCTCGCATTATCAATACGGGAATACCTTTGGAAAGTGACGATTTAGCTTCATCTAATAATCTTGATGTACGAGTTAATTATTATGATATTAAAGGAGCACCCATCGATCCGGCAAAATTAAAACAAGGGACAGATTTGGTAGTAGAAGTTAGTATTTCGCATCCGGGCATATTGCACGATTATAAGAATATGGCTTTGACACAAATATTCCCTTCGGGTTGGGAAATAACCAATTCAAGAATGGATAATATCCAACGCTGGAAATCCGATGCGTCTAGCTATCAAGACATTAGAGACGACCGAATAATGACATATTTCGATTTGAAAAAATATGACACTAAAACATTTAGAGTATTATTAAACGCTTCGTATTTAGGCGAGTATTATATGCCTTCGATCAAATGTACGGCAATGTATGACAATAATATTATTTCGGTAAGCAATGGCAAATGGATAAAAGTGGTTGAGTAGCTGTAATTTGCTAAGCAAAAAAACGTGTTAGATGTTTTTTCTGTACATTTGTTGTATAATGTATGCGTGGGGTGTGTGTAATTGTCCCAATCAATAAAAAAACAAAAATGAACAAAAAAACTAAAAAAAGTCACTTTTTTTGTAACCTTTTTTAAATCTCTGCGTAATACTTATTGAACACACTTAATAAAATCATTTTTTTTGTATGAGACAACTGAAAATTACCAAGCAGGTAACCAATAGAGAGACCGCGTCATTAGACAAATATTTACAAGAAATCGGAAAGGTAGATTTAATCACCGCCGATGACGAAGTCGAATTGGCACAGCGTATCAAAGCAGGCGATAAGCGTGCACTCGAAAAATTAGTGCAAGCCAACTTGCGTTTTGTGGTATCCGTAGCCAAACAATATCAAAATCAAGGTTTGTCATTACCTGACTTGATCAATGAAGGTAACTTAGGACTTATAAAAGCCGCAAAACGTTTTGATGAAACTCGTGGTTTTAAATTTATCTCTTATGCGGTTTGGTGGATACGCCAATCAATCTTACAAGCATTGGCAGAACAATCACGTATCGTACGTTTACCCTTGAACAAAATTGGCTCGATTAACAAAATCAACAAGATGTTTGCCAAGTTAGAACAAGAAAACGAACGTCCGCCATCACCCGAAGAATTGGCAGAAGCCTTAGATATGTCTATTAATGATGTAAAAATATCATTAAAAAACTCAGGACGTCACATCTCTATGGACGCTCCGTTAGTAGAAGGCGAAGAATCTAATTTATACGACGTATTACGTTCCGGCGAATCGCCAAGCCCCGATAAAACATTAATGTTAGAGTCATTGCGTACCGAAATCGAACGCGCACTCAAAACATTAACACCCAGAGAAGCAGATGTAATCAAACTATATTTCGGACTAAACGGAAATCACATGATGACCTTAGAAGAAATTGGCGAAACATTTGACCTGACACGCGAACGCGTAAGACAAATTAAAGAAAAAGCAATCCGTAGATTAAAACACACATCAAGAAGTAAGATCTTAAAATCATACTTAGGATAATTGAAATAAAACAATATTATTACAAAAGCAACCTCATTACAAGGTTGCTTTTTTACTTGCAACTAGTTCCCTGACTAATCATCGACAATCTTATTGCTAGCAAAAAAAACAAAATTCACACTAATATTTTATGTATCTTTGTAAGTTAATTAATATGTCATACTAAATGAAAACACGATTAATACTATTAGGCTTAATAATTTCAATGCTAACTTTTTCTTGTGGATCAAAAAAGAAAAAATTAGCCGAAAAATACGGTGTAGAAGAAAAAGAAAAAAAAGAAAGTAAACATGAACCAACTTTGGCCGAAATTTTTTCGGAATCTATTACCGTAAGAGATTTAGATCGACATACTACCAATTTGGCAAGCGACAGTATGCAAGGAAGATTAACAGGCACAGCAGGGGCAAGAAAAGCCGCCAATTATATCCGCAATTTTTTCTTGCATAATCAATTGCTTTTCCCAATGAAATTAGCCGGTTATAAACAAAAATACACAGCCTCAAAAAATAGTATGCCCGAAGTGGTTTTGTCAACAGACAGAAAGGCATACCAATATGGCGAAGATTTTATTTCTTTTTTTCCACACGATAGTATAGACATCAATGAAAACGAAATCATTTTTGCCGGATACGGCGTCGATGATTTCCGCTATAACGATTATGCTTTTCAAGACGTAAAAGATAAAGTTGTACTCATTGCAGGTACAGAACCGCGTGATGTTTACGGTAATTATATTGTTTCAGGAGGACAAGAACCGTCAAAATGGTCAAAAGACCCTATTCACGCATATATTCTGAAACGAAATGCTGCTATGAAACACGGTGCCAAGGCATTATTGATATACGATCCGATTAATCACGATTATTTTTGGCATAATTTCAAAAAGCATTTTGCTCGAAAAAAATTGGATATTTCAGTAGAAAAAGATTCGGTATTCGACTTTTTTGTCAATAAAGATATTTTTGAAGATATTACAGGTTATGATAAACCGGAAGATATAGAATATACCAAAAAAACAAGAAAAATGACCGTGCCCATCACCATGTCTTATAAAAACACTGATGAGGTAATTGAATCTGAAAATGTTATGGGAATTATTCCGGGTGAAGACAAAAACGGAAGAGATAGCGATCAATATATTCTGGTTATTAGCCATTATGATGCTATGGGAAAAGAAGAGGGTAAAATATATAACGGTGCAAACGATAATGCAACAGGAGTGGCAGCCTCTTTTGAAATGATTGAAGCGTTTAGAACAGCTATAGATACCGGATTTATACCTAAACGGAATATTGTATTTGTTAATTTTTCAGGAAAAGAACAAGACATGCTCGGTTCGCGTTTTTATGCAGCTCATCCTGTGATTCCCCTTGAAAAAACAGTAGCGGTCATCGAATTGCATAAATTGGGAAGATTAAGAGATACAGAAGAATTGGGAGAATTTTATCCCATTAACATTTCATTTGATGGTTTTGAAAAAAAAATATTTAAACAGAATATAAAAAAGATACAAGCTTATAATGACCATATTACCCTCAGATTCAAACCGCTGGTCGAACAATCTGATTACACACAATTTATGAAGAAAAAAGTGCCTGTAATATATTTTTATGGCAGCTCTAATTACAAAGATTATCACAAACCAACCGACACTTCCGATCTAGTCAGTTATGATATTTTAGAAAAAAGAACAAGGTTTATTTTTCAAATTATTTGGGAATTGGCCTATCAAAAGAATTTATAAAAGAATTTGAATTATGAATGCAGAAATCATCAATAAAGCAAAAAAATGGACACAAGCGCCTTTTGACGAACAAACGCGCCAAGAAGTGCAAGATATGCTGGATAATAATCCGGCAAAATTAGAAGACAGTTTCTACAAAAACTTAGAGTTTGGTACAGGCGGAATGCGTGGTATTATGGGAGCCGGCACCAACCGTATCAACAGATATACATTGGGTAAAAATACACAAGGATTGGCAAATTACATCAATCGTGTGTCAACTAAAACAGAAAAAAGTGTCGCTATTAACTATGACGTACGTCACAACAGCAAAGAGTTTGCTAAAATGTGTGCAGATATATTATCGGCAAACGGTATCAAAGTCTATTTGTTTAGCGAGTTTCGCCCTACACCGCAATTGTCTTTTGCCGTACGACATTTAGATACAGATGCGGGAATTGTTCTGACCGCTTCTCACAATCCGCCCGAATATAACGGATACAAGGTATATTGGAACGACGGCGCGCAAATTGTGCCTCCTCAGGATAACGAAATTATTAAAGAAATTGAAAGTTTAGGTTTTGATGAAATTAATTTTAATGCCAACGAAAATCTAATAGAATATGTAGGCGAAGAGCTTGATAACGCTTTCTTAGAAGCAGCCAAAAATAACGGTACTTTCGATGCCGAAAATCGTAGTGACTTAAAAATATTGTTTACCTCATTACACGGTACATCAATAACTTTGATGCCGCCTGCAATGAAACGCGCCGGATTTACAAATTTTCATATTGTCGAATCACAAGCAAATCCGGACCCTGAATTTTCGACCGTAAAATCGCCAAATCCCGAAGAACCCGAAGCTTTTACAATTGCTTTAAAAGAAGCGGATGAAATTGGCGCCGAAATGATTCTGGCAACAGACCCCGATTCTGACCGAATAGCCGTTGCTGTACGCGAACCCGATGGTAATATGAGATTGCTAAACGGTAATCAAACTATGGCTATGATGGACGCTTTTTTAATCAAGAAATGGAAAGAAGCAGGCAAGCTAAAAGGTAATGAATTTATAGGCTCAACTATTGTTTCTTCCGAAATGATTAAAGCCTTGGGTAAAGCAAATGATGTAGAAGTAAAAGTAGGATTGACAGGCTTTAAATGGATTGCCAAAATGATTCGTGAAGCCGAAGGAAAACAAGCATTTATCGGAGGAGGAGAGGAGAGTTTCGGTTTTATGGTAGGTGACTTTGTTCGCGATAAAGATGCTATTACAGCCGGCTTGTTAGCCGCAGAAATTGCCGCCGATGCCAAAGCAAACGGAAGTACATTTTTTAAAGAATTGCTCAAACTTTATCAACAAGTTGGTTTTTATAAAGAAGGATTGGTAGCATTGGTCAAAAAAGGTATAGAAGGCAAAGAAATTATTGCCAAAATGCTAATCGAATTTAGAGAAAATCCACCAAAATCATTTGATGGCTCTCCGGTGGTTTGTATCGAAGATTATAAAACCTCAATAGCCAAAGACTTAAAAAATAATACAGAAAAAACATTAAATGTCGAAAAATCAAATGTGCTTATTTTCTATACCGAAGATGGCAGCAAAATTGCCGTTCGTCCGAGTGGAACAGAACCAAAAATTAAATTTTATTTTGGTGTCAAAGCAGATTTAAAAAATATTGAAAATTATAAACAAGTTGAGAATCAGTTAGATGAGAAAATAAATCGCATCAAAAAAGATTTAGGATTATAATGGATAAAAGAGTTAAAGATACATTTTTTAAATACGTAAAACCCTATAAAAAATATGCGTTTTTTAATATAATCGCTAATGTTTTTTATGCCGTATTCTCAACATTGTCGTTTGTTGCTTTTATTCCCTTGTTAAAAGTACTGTTTAAAGAGGAAGAAAGAGAAGCCGTAAAACAACCCGTTTGGAATGGTATCACCGGAATAAAAGAATATATTTCAGATGCGATTAATTACGAATGGCTAAACTATATCAACACACATGGTTTTGTCAGTGCGCTTAGTTTGGTAATGGTTTTGTTGATTATCATAATCTTTTTAAAAAATATATCTAATTACTTAGCTTTGTTTTTTATGACATTTTTACGCAATGGCGTATTGCGCGATATGCGTAATGATATGTACGAAAAAGTACTCAGCCTGCCTGTGTCATTTTTCTCAGAAAGACGAAAAGGCGATGTTATTACTCGTATGACTTCCGATGTAAACGAAGTGCAATGGGCTTCATTTATTATTCTTGAAATAATTGTTCGCGAACCGCTGACTATAATATTTTCAGTAGCAACAATGTTGTTTTTAAATGTAAAATTAACCGTTTTTATTTTTGTGCTAACGCCCTTGGCAGGTTATGTAATTTCGGTTATCGGCAAGAAACTACGCCAACAATCGCACGAGGTACAACAACATAATAGTTCATTTTTGTCGCATGTAGAAGAGAGTTTAGGCGGTATGAAAATCATCAAAGGTTTTAATGCCGAGAAAAAATTCACAAAAAAATTCAAAAATATCACCGATAATATTTTTCATGCCAGAAACAGACTGATAAACAGACAAAACTTGGCACACCCTGCAAGCGAATTTATGGGGGTTTTGGTCATTGTTATTATTTTGTGGTTTGGTGGTCGTATGGTGCTGATTGATAAGACTTTAAGCCCGGCAGTATTTTTAACATTTATCGCTTTGGCTTACAATATATTAACGCCGGCAAAAGCTATTGCCAAAGCAAGTTATACCATTAAGAAAGGAATGGCATCGGTCGAACGTATTTTTACAATTTTAGAGGCGGAAACACCTTTAAAAGACAGCGAAAATGCTATCGAAAAACAAGATTTTGAAAAAGAAATATTATTCGATAATGTTACTTTTCGATATGAAGACGATAATGTATTGAAAAACGTTAATTTTTCAGTCAAAAAAGGCGAAACCGTTGCTTTGGTAGGGCAGTCGGGGAGTGGTAAAACAACTTTAGCTAACTTGCTGTTGCGTTTTTATGATGTAAATGAAGGCGCTATCAAAATAGATAATGTCAACATTAAAGACATGACCAAACACTCTTTGCGTAATTTAATGGGATTGGTAACTCAGGACTCTATTTTATTTAATGATTCTGTCAGAAATAATATTGCTTTGTCTAAGGAAGATGCTACGGATCAAGAAATTATTGAAGCAGCCAAAATTGCCAATGCCCACGATTTTATTATGGATTTGCCTGATGGCTATGATACCAATATCGGTGATGGCGGCAATCGCTTGTCAGGAGGGCAGAAACAAAGACTGAATATTGCACGTGCTATCTTAAAAAATCCGCCTGTAATGGTGCTGGACGAAGCTACTTCGGCACTCGATACAGAATCAGAAAAATTGGTGCAAGATGCCTTGGATAAATTGATGCAAAACCGAACATCTGTCGTAATTGCACATCGTTTGTCAACAATTAAAAATGCAGATAAAATCATTGTGATGCAAAACGGCAAAATACAAGAAATGGGTAGCCACCAAGAATTAATGGCGCTAAAAAGTATATATCATAAATTGATTATGCTACAATCGTTTGAATAATCATTCGGATAAATTTATATTATGAAACTCGTTATATCACCTGCAAAGAAGTTAGAATTAAATAAAGATTTTCCTAAATTAGACTATACCCGCCCCGTATTTTTAGATGAGGCAGAAAAAATAGTATCGGTAATGCGTACTAAATCGCCTGCCGAAATAAAAAAAATGATGAAATTGTCAGATAGTTTGGCAAATCTGAACTGGGAGCGTTATCATACTTGGAAAAAAGAAATAGATAAAACGGCTCGTCCGGCAATTTTTACTTTCAACGGCAATGTTTATAATAGTCTGAATATCTATGATTTACCTGTCGAAAAATTACCTTTGGCACAACAAACCATTCGTGTTTTGTCAGGTGTTTACGGTGTTTTGCGCCCCTACGATTTAATTTATCCGTACCGAATGGAAATGGGCACAAAATTATCTTTTGATCACTACAAAAATCTATATCATTTTTGGCGTGAGAGGATTACCAAATACTTAAATGACGAAATGCAAGAAGGCGAATTATTAATCAATTTGGCAAGTCAAGAGTATTTCAAAGCTATTGATACCAAGCAGTTTAAACATAAAATAATTCATATAGAATTTAAAGAATACAAAGACGATACCTATAAAACCATAGGCATTTATGCCAAAATAGCGCGCGGATTAATGACAAGATTTATCATTCAGAATAATATTGAAACCAAAGAAGAATTGATATTGTTCAACGAAAATAATTATGCTTATGATGCCAATTTATCCACAGCAAACAGATTGATTTTTACGCGCTAAAAAAGGTGAGTTTGATTATTTTATCAATTTTTTGAAAGGGTCAAGTCGAAGCCATAAATACGCAACAGCGCCACCAACGACAATACCGCCCAACAAATCGAAAGGGTAGTGCACGCCCATTGCCATACGTGTGTAAGCAATAAATGTTGCCCAAAGTATTAATAAGAAATTGATGAATTTATTTTTTATCATAATCAATCCTGCTACTGCAAACGCTACAACTTCGGTTGTGTGTCCCGAAGGAAAACTATAACCGCCACTTTCAACAACTGAAATAATTTCGTGATATAAATGATATGGACGCGTCCGTTTAATAGTTATTTTTAACAATCCTGTTATTAATGCCGAAATACTAATGATAAACGAAAAATTGACAGCCAAATACAAATAATATTTTTTACGTGTTGCAAAAAACACAACAAACAGCAACAGAATAGTACTAATTGTAATGAAGGTTGCGTGTTCGGTCAGCCATATTAAAATATCATCTGCACCTTTGTAGCGATGCAGATGAATATATTTTACAATTTTTGAATCAAGCGGTTCAATCAGTTTGAACATAGATTAATTGTTTTGTGTTTGCATTTTAAAATACCCGATTTCGTTAAGGGCATCTTTCATTTTTTTGTAGGTATCTTCGATATTAAAATCAAGTCCTAATGACATTCTGATTAGTCCGGTTGACAATCCCATTTCTTCTTGTTCTTCTTCGGGCACTTCGCTTGATGTGCCGGTTCCGGGAGCATTGAATAAAGTTTTGTAAAAACCTAAACTTACGGCTAAATATCCTACATTCTTTTCTTGCAATACTTCCATAAATTTAGTTGCCATATCATGATTTTTCAAATCGAGGGTAATCATACCGCCGTAACCAAATTCAGGATTCATCATTTTGGTGTATAAATCATGTTGCGGATGAGATTTAAGTCCCGGATATTTTACAGCCAACCCGTCTTTTTCTAAGTGTTCGGCAATATATTGGGCGTTTTCGCTGTGTTTAATCATTCTAATAGGCAATGTTCTCATATTTTTGAGTACTTGCGCAGAGCGTAAACTGTCCATAACCGGACCCAAAAGCATGCTCGAACCGTCAATAACGCTTTTTAGGTCGTTAATAAATTCGGCAGAAGCACAGATGGCGCCTCCAACCATATCGTTGGTCCCGTTGATGAATTTGGTTAAGCTATATACAACCACATCGGCACCCATATTGGCGGGAGAAAAAATAAGCGGTGTAAAAGTATTGTCAATTACCAACTTGATATTGTGTTTTTTGGCAATTTTTGATAGCGCTTCAACATCAGCCAATTCAAGTAGAGGATTACTTAATGTTTCGGCATAAATCATTTTGGTATTTGGTTTGATTGCTGCTTCAATTTTTTCAAGATTAGTAATGTCAACAAATGTTGTTTCAATATTAAATTTTGGAGTCCAATTTTTTAAGAATGCATAAGAACCGCCATAAATGGTTCTACTGGAAACGATATGATCGCCGGCATTGGCAATTTGTAAAATTACAGGTGTAATGGCACCCATGCCCGAACCTGCTACATTGGCAGCTTCGGTGTTTTCCATTTTTGCAAGCGCCATGCTTAAATAATGGTTACTCGGACTGGTATGACGTGAGTAAAGATAACAACCTTCTGCGTTACCTTCAAAAGTGTCAAGCATTGTTTTAGCCTTTAAAAAACTAAAAGTGGCAGAGTCTGAAATAGACGGATTGACACCGCCAAACTCTCCAAAAAATTGTAAGTCTTGAATTTCTTTTGCCGGATTGTGTTTATTTTGATTCATTTGGTTTGAAAATTTTATGGGTTCTGAATTGCAAGCAATTTACTCAAATTAATGCATATTTTAGAGAGAAAAATCACTTTTGAAGCAAAAAAATATGAAAAAATTAATTTATTGCCGTAATAATATGAATAATGTAAAATTATAACATTTTTTTGGCTGTTAGCTATTGGCTGTTAGCTGTTAGCTGTTGGAAATGTAGCGTTACTTTTATCCTTAATTATTACCTTAATACCTTATTGCCTTATTACCTTACTACCTTAATACCTGAATACCTTATTACCTTAATACCTTATTACCTTAATACCTTATT
>CAZSBI010000027.1:0-5354 GCA_964604735.1 uncultured Flavobacteriaceae bacterium
GTTTTCCTATTGATAAACAATTTTTACAAAAAGCAACACAATTAAAATTTATAGGTCGCGTAGGCGCAGGGCTCGAAAATATTGATATTGCAGTAGCCGAAAAGCAAAATATCCGATTGTTTAACGCCCCCGAAGGTAATAGAAATGCCGTAGGCGAACACGCTTTGGGATTGATACTTAGTTTGTTCAATAAAATCTGTACCGCCAATCAGGAAGTGCGTCAAGGACAATGGCAACGCGAAGCCAATCGTGGTATAGAGTTAGACGGATTAACAGTCGGCATCATAGGATATGGCAATATGGGTAAAGCATTTGCAAAAAAATTACGCGGATTTGAAGTAGAAGTATTAGCTTACGATATTAAAAAAAATGTAGCAGATGACAATGCCAAGCAAGTCGGTTTGCAAGAACTGTTTAACAAGACAGATGTGTTGAGTTTGCACCTGCCACACACCGATTTGACCTATAAAATGATTGATAAGAATTTTATCAATAAGTTCAAAAAAGACTTTTGGCTAATCAACACCGCCCGTGGTACCGTAGTCGATACCAAATCGTTGCTTGCGGCGCTTAAAAGCGGCAAAATATTAGGTGCAGGGCTCGATGTGTTGGAATATGAAAAATCATCATTCGAAAATATGTTCGAAAACAATTATTTTCCGCCGGAGTTTCAAGAGCTTATTTCAATGAAAAATGTTATTTTAACCCCACACGTAGCAGGGTGGACGGTAGAGAGTAAACGAAAATTAGCCCAAGTGATATTAGATAAAATTGTTAGATTTGCAAATGAATAAGCAGGGATTTGTAAGCCAACAACCGAAAAATCAAAAATATGAAAATAGACAAAAAATTATTAGAAAGAAGCAATCATACTTGCGAATTATGTGGCAGCGACAGCCATTTACAAACATATATTGTTGAGCCCTCAGGATATGCTGCGCAAGAAATTGTAGTATGTGCAACTTGTCACGGACAAATAGAGAATCCGGAGACAATGGATGCTAATCACTGGCGATGTTTAAATGATAGTATGTGGAGCGAAGTGCCGGCAGTACAAGTAGTAGCTTGGCGAATGCTAAACAGATTAAAACAAGAAGGTTGGCCGCAAGACTTGCTCGATATGATGTATTTAGATGACGAAATGCAAGAATGGGCTGCCGCCACAGGCGAAGGCGATGACGACGACGATAAAGTAATTCACAAAGACAGCAACGGCGCAATATTGCAAAATGGCGACTCGGTTGTATTGATAAAAGACTTGAAAGTATCAGGAGGCGGATTTACAGCCAAACGTGGTACAGCAGTAAGACGCATTTCGCTCGTTCACGATAATCCCGAACATATTGAAGGAAGAGTAGAAGGACAGCAAATAGTTATTTTGACTAAATATGTTAAGAAATTGTAGAGATTTGATATAATATTAATGTGGCCAAATAAAAACAAATCACCAAAAATAAAGATATCTCAGCCGGACAGACGTTGGGTTGAAGCAGAATTTGCTAAATTAGTGCTGTATTACGGTTATCCGAGTAAAGAGAAAATTCAATTTGATTTTTCTGAAACTTTTTTTAAAAACACTTTTTTAAAAAATAAAATTGATATTGAAAGTTTAATTGATGATTTCTGTTATTTGTCTAATACAGATACGAATAAAGTCAGTTATGAGTTTGTATCAGATGGCTCAATACGCCAGATTCCTTATGTTATAAAGGGAAAACCATTTGAAATGGAAGTCTTATTTTTAGAAGACAAAAATTTTCATTTTATTATTTCAAAGAGAATAATTAATAATCCAAGCAGATTGTTATTCAATTTTGCTTACGAGTTTTCCAGAATTCAACTCAAAAAGAAAGCATTACTTAAAGAAGATGCAAAATCATATTTCGATACTTTTATAGCCGGTGTGTTTTTTGGATATGGATTTTTTCTTTCAAATAGTCTTACAAATGTAGGCAGAAAACTTGATGGTTTTTTTGAAACAAAATGGAATTACAATTCAAGAATGCCAGCTCCGGTAATGGCGTATGCACTAGCTCTATTTTCTGTAATGAATGACAATGTTGACCCCAATTGGAAACAACAATTGCCAAATGAAATAATAAAAGAGTACGAAAAGTGCCTTAGTTTTATACAACATAATAATTCTGATTTATTTGATTTAAATAGATTAAAGTCAAAGAAACTTTCTGATAAAGCAACCAAAAATGCTAAACAAAAAGACTATCAAACGGCAGTAATCTTGTTAAAAGAAGCCTTATCGCTGACAAGTTTTGGAAAATATCGGGCACTTTTTACACAAAACATTGGTTATTACTTATTGATGCAAGATAAATTAGAAGAAGCTATTTTGTATTTGCTACAATCAATTGAAATATTTCCAAGTTCAGAATATGCCAATAATAACTTGGCGTATGCCTATATTTTGAAGGGAGAACTTAAAAAAGCCAAGATATATTTAGATAAAATTGCAAATTCAAAAGACGAAGTAATAATTGCATACAGATACAGAGATTTAGCTTTATTTTACATTAAAAATGAGGAGTTTGACAAGGCAGATGAATATTTTAACTTAGCCTTTGATATGGATATTGAAGTTGATTTACTGTCTTATTATTATGCAGATTTTTTATTGATGAAAGGAGAAATAGATAAGGCGTTAAAATATGCTAAAATTTCAGAAAGTAAGGGAGAATTTCAAGCTAAAAAGATACTAAAAAGGATAAATTCTTAGCAATTTATAACAAACAAAAAAGGCGCAAGTCATAACCGTATAACCTGCGCCTTACAAAATACTACAAAATTGTAAATCGTTAAATCACCATTTAAGAAACGGAAATTTTCTTCACTTTTTTAATTTCTTTTTCCTTTTTAGGAATACTAAGTTCCAAAATACCGTTTTTGTATGCAGCTTTAATGTTTTCTACATCAAAAACTTCTTCGGGAAGTGTAAAAGAACGTTGAAAATTTTCATATCCAAATTCTTTTTTCACAAAATTACTTCCTTCTTCAATTTTTTCAACTTCTTTACTTGCCGAAATGGTCAAAGTATTGTGATCAACACTGATTTCAAAATCCTTTTTGTTTAATCCCGGAGCAGCAACAAAAATATTGACATCTTTTTCAGTTTCCTTTATGTTTACAGCCGGTACAACTTTTTGCACATCAGGTTCCAATTTGGCAAGCTGATTAGACAAAAAGTCGTCAAAGAATGATAAAATCGGATCGTTAATAGGTTTTCTAATTACTGGTTTCATAATCTTAATTTTTTTATGGGTTAAACTCAATTCGAAACTATCAAAGGAAATACCAAATACCAAAAAACATAAAAAATGCTCCAAAATGACATATTTTGATGCCAAAAATGCAGTTTTTGCTGAAAAAATGACATTTTTTTTGCAAATTCCGAAGTAATACTATTTTCGCTGCCGCATAAATCCTTTCGTGTGGTTTTGTAGAAAAAAGAGTGAGGAGAAAGGAGTGAGGTAAAAGGGAAAAGTGCGGTTGAAGTCCGAAGACGGAAGTTGGAAGACCGAAGTCGGAGGTATGAAGGTGTTAAGGTTTGAAGGTATTAAGCTTTTAAGGTGTTAAGGTGTTAAGGTTTGAAGGTATTAAGGTTTTAAGGTGTTAAGGTATTAAGGTATTAAGGTATTAAGGTGTAAAGGTGAAAGGGCGGATGGCGTTTTTAGTGTTGAGTTTTTAGTTTGCAATTCGTAATTGCAGGACAACGCTGTGAAACTCTGCGTACTCCGTGGTTATAAAAAATAATAAAATAGCGAAGCTATAACGAAAAAAAAACGATGTGCAACACTGCGTACTTTGTGGTTTATAGATTAGAAAGACCGAAGTTGGAAGATAGTCACCGGAGCCAAAAATCCAACAGTCAAGAGAATAGATTATTCATTTTTTTTGTTATATTTGTACTAATGAGCAATACATTGAATATTATTCAAATATTTGCAATTATGTAAAACCGGAATATTTAACATAAAACCGAATTTTAAAAATATATAAAAGTGAAAATAAAAAGCTTAGGGATTATAATATTGACAATTAGTATAATTATTTCTTGTTCAAATAATGAACAGAATAACAATAATATTACAATTACATTTGTTATGAATGATAATACTGAAACTACTTGTAATTTATATTTGTGCACATACAATAACCATAAATATTTTGGAATTCCTAATGAAATAGAAAAACAAATTCAACCTGATAGAATATATGAAAGTGTTGTAAAAATCGATAATAAATTTTTTTTGAAAGCAAAACCTGTTGGAATTTTAGAATCCTATTTTCCAAATTCAGAAGCAATGTTTTTTATATCTTATGATAAAAAAAGATTAAGTGGTATAGGAAGACTTAAAGATACATATTGGTATATTGTTGATAATAACATAAATAATGCGAATAAATTGGATTCTTTATTTAATTTTATTAGGAATGAAAAATGCCCTATCCAGCAGGAATTAATAATTAATACAGATAATACCCAAAAAGCAAGCACCGGTAGCTTTTAATTATTAATCTTCCCAAATCCAATAATTTTAAAGATAATACCTTCAACAGAACGATGATATTTTTGTAAATCTTTCTTGTTTTCATCATTTAACCATTGATATAAAGTCTTTGCATTGGCATTCAGCTTGCTTTTTTGCACACTGTAAACATTGATTTCATCTTTGTCTAGATATTGTTTAATTAGATTTAATTGCAAATCATTTACATATTTTTTACTGTTAAGTTTAGGGCGATAATATTTTAATAAATTCAAAAAACTATTCTTTTTCAGTATAACGTGTTGGCATTCACTACAAACAGAAACCTGTATTTTGGGCTCAAATTCATACAAATCGGCAAACGAATTGCTACAATTACAGCAATAATTATTAGTATTTTTTTTAAGCAATTTAAAATATTCTGGCATAAAAGGTTTTTTAAATTTTGAATACGCCAATGCCACTTTCAACAATCTAAATTCCAGATAAATAATAAAAATATATGTCGGAATAAAGAACAAAACAAGAGCTTTTTCAAAAATAAATCCATCATATAAGCCGTGAGCCAAAACAGCAATTATGTAGGCGACAAGCAATCCTAAGTAGTTCTGTTTCACTCTTTTATGAATATAAAAAGCAATACCCATATATACCGAAAAAGCCATATGTCCTAAGGTGGCAAATAAGGTACGTTGTGCTAATAGACTAAACGGACGCTCCGATGCTGCCGTATAAAAAATGTTTTCGACCACCGAAAATCCTAGTGCAATGGCGGCCATATACACAATTCCATCTACTATTTCGTCATATTCTTTTCTAATAATTCTATACAATATTACTAAGGTGATGAGC
>CAZSBI010000028.1:0-4153 GCA_964604735.1 uncultured Flavobacteriaceae bacterium
CGTGATAGGCAATAGATATGTAAAAAGCATAAATCTCAGATATGTTTTGGCAAATATGCCTCATCATTTTAACGATACCAGCCTGTTTTTGACCTATTTACCCGTATTTATAAGCCTCCCGGTTTTTGTTTTACTGTTGGTGAAAATACGAAAAAACAAACAGAATACGGACTTGCAATTAGCTGTTTTTAGTATTGCTATAACGCCATTTATTTTGGTGGCACATCGTGTTGTTCCTTTTGCGCGCACGTGGATTTATTTGCTCATTCCTATACTGTTTTTATTGGGATTGTTTTTTAGACAGCAAAAAAAATTACTTACAAACAATAGCAAAACAATAGCAATTACTACTGTTTTTGTTACATTTCAAGCTATTTACGGCATTTATGCCATAGGCAGATATGACAATGTTTCTTTTGAAATAAGCCAAGTATCCGATTACTTGTTATCCAAAAAAGTCAAGCGGATTTATGTGGGAGAAAATGCTTATTTGGGCACCAACTTATCCTACATTTATGACGAAAAACATCCTGAAATTAAGCTTGTTGAAAAACAAAGCCCGATTAGTAAAGCCGATCAAAATAAATACAAATATTTTTTAGTGAGAGAAAATGATGCTGAAATTCTCGAAAAAAACAGTAATTTTATCAAGCGATACACTCTCAAAGAAAAAGAGTGGATTCATTATGTATTTGAACGAAAAGAATGAAAGAATCAGTTGAAAAATATTTAGCAAAACTATTAGCTTTCTTGTTGATTATCACTAATTTATACAAGTTTAGACTAATCAATGCAGGTTATATGACCGAGCCTGACGAGCGGCGTTATATGATGGCTTGGAGTGCTTTAAAACACTTAATGCAAGGCGACATCGAAGGGTTTTCGCTTGCCGTATTCTCTGCACAGGCACGTCCGGGCGAAATACTGATCAAAACCATACCTGCGACTTTGCAATTTATAACAGCCAAAATATTTCATCTCGATTTTTTTGAAACGCAAAATTTCTATATTGTTTTTGTATTTAACTTTGTTATTTACGGGCTGACATTATGGATTTTGTATAAGATTTTTGTGCTTTTTTTCAAGAACAAAGAACTCGCTTTGTTTGGCGTACTATCCTATTCATTATTGATAAATTCGTATGCTTACCTGCGACATATCTATCCGTACGACACCGCCCTGCTACTGTTTTTACTTGTGTTATACAAAATTACCAAACGCTATCAAAACAGGCAAGCCTTTGACAGCAAACAGGCTTTTGCGTTGGGTGTTTTAAGCTTTTTTGCCTTTTTGGTATATCCGGCATATAACTTGGCTTTCTTTTCCGTTTTTCTGGTTTTTGCCCTTGTCAATTGGTCTATTTTAAGACAAAATTTTGTGCAATACAGCAAACTAATTGTGAGTTATGTTTTGGGCAGTATCATTTTATTATTGGTTTTCGAAACTTTTTCGCGGCTTGGAAACAGTTCATATATACACAACGCCTTAACCTTGTCCGGCACGGTTATTCAAGGTGATTTTTATGATACACCCACGTTTATTTTTCGATATCTGATTGAAGTTGAAGGTATTATTGGCATAATTCTCATCTTATCGATGCTAATTTTTACGCTTAAAATTGCTAAATTATTCAAGAGTAAATCATCAACAGACAAATTACTCATCATTGTATTGTTTTCATTTTTTATTACTTATGTATTTTATGTAAGTATGGGATATTTTGCTCATAAAGCCACCATGTACGGACGTATTTTACATCAATTTTTCCCGATTATTTGGCTGATGTTCTTATTTGTTATCAAAGATTTTCGAAAGAATTTTAAGCAATACTTTATGGCATTATCAGCCTTGATATTTAGCGTATTTTTTATTTTTCAGATGCAAGATTACCTATCAATTGCCTACCCTCGCGATGTTTATTGGGCGTATCTCAGAAACTATCCGCGTACACAAATCATTGAAAAAACCGAGTATGACAACTCGTGGAGCAATTTGCCCGAAAGAATATTTTTAAGTCCGCGCACAGTACAAAAAGACAGTATAATTGCAGTCAATACATTCTATTTTTATCCGCTAAACGACAAGGAAAAATACCATAAATACCAAGCGCCCAAAAACAAAAAAATACGTTTTGACAAACCGCACTTTTTAAACTACAAATCCTATCAATTTGAAGGATACGGCATTGAGGAACGCAAAAATATTCGAAATTATCAGTTTCGCATACGCTTGTATGAATAGAAATGTTATAAATTATATTTTTGTTTTGCACTCTCATCAATTTTTACTAATTTTAGGCTGAAATTTTTCAACCCAAGAAAGCGCAAAATAAAATGGATATAAAATTTAATAAAAACGAAGATTATAACAAGCTAAAATGGTCTGAGGTCAGACAAAAATTAGATAAAATACATCTCGGAGGAGGCAAAAAACGCATCGAAAAAGAGCATCAGAAAGGCAAAATGACAGCGCGCGAACGCGTCGCTTATCTGCTCGACAAGGATAAACCGCAAATAGAGATAGGAGCTTTTGCCGGTTACGATATGTACAAGGAACACGGTGGCAGTCCGGCGGGTGGCGTAGTAGTTAAAATCGGGTATATCGGCAACAAGCAAGTTATTGTGGTAGCCAACGATGCTACGGTAAAAGCAGGCGCTTGGTTTCCTATTGCCGGAAAAAAGAATTTGCGTGCCCAAGAAATTGCAATGGAAAACAATTTGCCTATCATTTACTTAGTCGATTCGGCAGGAGTTTATTTACCAATGCAGAATGAGATTTTTCCGGACAAAGAACATTTTGGACGTATTTTTCGCAACAATGCCGTTATGAGCAGTCGCGGAATTATACAAATTGCCGCCATTATGGGCAGTTGTGTTGCCGGAGGTGCCTATTTGCCTATTATGAGTGACGAAAGTCTGATTGTTGACAAAACAGGCAGTATCTTTTTAGCAGGCAGTTATTTGGTTAAAGCGGCTATTGGAGAAGATATTGATAATGAAACACTTGGCGGTGCAACTACACAAACAGCTATTTCCGGTGTTGTAGATCATAAAATGAAAAATGACCAAGAAGCGCTTGATAAAATCAAAAATATAATGGGTAAAATCGGCGATTATGACAAGGCAGGTTTTAATCGTATTGAAGCACAGAAACCGGCACTTAACGAAGAAGATATTTTTGGCATTCTGCCGGCATCGAGGCAAGACCAATATGATATGTACGAAATTATTAATCGTTTAGTTGACAAAAATAGTTTTGACGAATATAAATCGGATTTTGGCAAAACACTAATCACAGGCTACGCACGCATAGACGGCTGGGCGGTTGGTATAGTTGCCAATCAGCGTAAAATTGTCAAAAATGCCAAGGGCGAAATGCAATTTGGCGGTGTTATCTATTCTGATTCTGCCGATAAAGCAGCCCGATTTGTTATGAATTGCAATCAGAAAAAAATTCCGCTTGTCTTTTTGCAAGACGTAACCGGATTTATGGTTGGCAGTCGTTCGGAACACGGCGGTATTATAAAAGACGGTGCCAAAATGGTTAGTGCCGTAAGCACTTCTGTGGTACCAAAATTTACCGTTATTGTAGGCAACTCGTACGGTGCAGGCAATTATGCTATGAACGGCAAAGCCTACGACCCACGCTTGATTGTTGCTTGGCCAACTTCGGAAATGGCCGTCATGAGTGGCGCTGCCGCTTCAAAAGTATTATTGCAAATAGAGCAAGCCAGATTAAAAAAACTTGGTGAAGTTATTACACCCGAAAAAGAAAAAGCACTTTTAGAAAATATTCAACAAAAATACAACGAACAAATATCTCCTTATTATGCAGCGGCACGCTTATGGACCGATGCCATTATCAATCCGTTGGACACCCGCAAATGGATAAGTATGGGTATAGAAATGGCAAATCATAAGCCCATAACGGAGCGTTATAATGTAGGGGCTATTCAAACTTAAAAAAATATACAGGTATGAAAAAATTAATTTTTATCGTTCTACTAATGATTAATAGTATCATTTACGGACAATATGAAACGGCAAATTGGTATTTTGGAGAAAATGCAGGTATCAGTTTTGTATCAGGATTTCCTATTGCAATTACAGGAGGGCTAATTAATGTTGAAGAAGGCATGTCTAGTATATCAAAT
>CAZSBI010000029.1:0-10026 GCA_964604735.1 uncultured Flavobacteriaceae bacterium
GCCTGTTCCGTCAGTATTTTCAAACCAAGCAATTTCATTATCTGTAAAAGCTGCTGCAATAACATCGTAATCACTATCACCATCTACATCTACTCCTTCTAATCCGAGCGCACCCGTAAAACCGGTAGTAACTGTGCCACCCAAAGCAAAATGAGGAATAATTGAATTTACAAATTTATGCCATTCTATTTTATTTCCACCAAAAGAAGAAACGAGAATATCGGCACTATTATCACCTTCAAAATCACCTCCGTGAAAAATTTTGGGGGTACTAATACTTATTGCATTTACTCTATCAAAAGACCCTGAGCCATCATTCAAATAAGCGGCTATATAATTTTCTCCGTATATTGAAACACCTATATCGCCATCGCCATCATTATCAGCATCATAAGCACGAACAAAAGTTGCGTTAGTTATATTGGTAATGCTATGTTTTGTAAAAACAAAGTTTCCATCATTTTCATACCAAACCATTTCGGTTGCACCTACTGCTACAAAATCTAAATCGGTATCGCCATCCAAATCATAAGCATCAGCATAAATAGCTCCTGTTAATGCATTATCAATTGTATGTTGCGTAAAAGTATTGTCACCATTATTGATATAGTAAGAAACTACATTGCTTACTTGTGAAGCGCTGATTAAATCAATGTTTGCATCGCCATTAATATCCTTTTCCAACACGCCATAAGCGCCATTTGTATTGGTATTGGAGATAATGCTTTTGGTAAATTGTGCCGTAATATTGCTCGAAACAGCAAATATGGCTAATAAAAATAATAATTTTTTCATGACGATTGTTTTTAAGTGTTCAAAGTGTAAATTTACAAAAAAAATAGATTACCGTTTTAAAATAGTCTTTAGCTCGCTAAAATTTACTTTTTTATCTTCGAAATATTCTTTTGCCATTTGTTTTTCTTCTTCCGTAGCGTTTAAAAAATTGAGCAAATTATTCAGGTGCATTTTCATGTGTCCTTTTTGTATGCCGTGGGTTATCAGGGAGTTAAGTGCAGCAAAATTTTGTGCCAATCCGGATGCGGCAACAATACGCATGAGTTGTTCGGCGCTTGGATTTTGTAGCAATTGCAACGAGAATTTTACCAAAGGGTGAATACCTGTCAGTCCGCCTACTGTACCTAGGGTTAGTGGCAAATCGACCCAATATTTAAGCTTGTCATCGTTTATTTCGGCATGGCTGAGGCTTGTATAATTTCCATTTTTTGCCGCATAAGCATGTACGCCTGCTTCAACCGCTCTAAAATCGTTTCCGGTTGCCAAAACCAAGGCGTCAACACCGTTCATAATCCCTTTGTTGTGCGTAACGGCACGGTAGGGTTCTATTTCGGCAATTTTGATAGCGGTGATAAATTTTTCGGCATATTTTGCGCTACTGCCATCAATTTCGGGCAAATCGCTTATCTTACAATTTACTTCGGCGCGCACGACACATTCGGGATTGTAATTGGTTAAAATGCTCATAATTACCGTCAAATTTCCCTCTAAATTGTCTTGTGCCAATCGTTTAAAATGCGAAGCGGTTTCTTCTAAAACCGTATTGATAAAATTAGCTCCCATCGAATCTGCCGTATTAAATTTTAATTCGATTTGATAGTAATTTTGTAAAGCATTGGTTTTGTCAATCAGATTAATATCCATTACGCCACCGCCGCGCTGCTTCATATTTTGTTGTAGCGGGTCGATATTATCAAGAATAATGCTACGATGTTTTCTAAAAAAACTTATCAAATTTTTGATATCGCCATCGTAGGTAAAATGAATATGTCCTTTTTTGATATTGCCTAATATTGTTGTGGTAAAACCGCCTCTATCTGCCCAAAATTTGGCTGCATTAGCCGCTGCTGCCACCACCGAACTCTCTTCAATAACCATAGGCAAGGCGTAAACCACATTGTCTATTACAAAATTTGGCGCAATGGCGTAGGGCAGGTAAAAATTACTGATTGTATTTTCGATAAATCCGTCGTGTAGCCCCTGCAAAGCCTCGTCGTTATGCCAATACTGCTTCAATATTTGCTCGGCTTGCGCATCATTGTTAAGATAATTTTGCAATAGCCAATTTATCTTATCTTTTTTTGATATTTTTGAAAATCCGTTTACTCTCATCTTCAATTTTTTTGACGATGCAAGATAATAAAGATTTAAACACTATGAATTTAATCATCGATATAGGCAATACACAAGTAAAAACAGCGGTTTTTGATACAGATAACAAGCTGATTGATTTGCAAAAGAATACCTTTAATAAAATATTAGAAGTCATTGAACATCAGGTAGATAAGTTTGCCGTAACCTATGCCATAGTATCCAAAGTAGGCAAGGAAATAGAAGGTTTAGAAAGTTTTTTTGAAGCCCAAGCCATTCCGTTATTTTTTTTAACAGCGCATTGCAAATTGCCTTTTAGCTTGCAATACAAAACCCCCGAAACCATTGGCGCCGATCGTTTAGCCTTGGTTGCCGGCGCACTTTTGTACCGGCAAAATCAAAATATGCTGATTATTGACGCCGGCACATGCGTTACCTACGATTTTATAGACAAAAATAATGTATATCACGGAGGCGCTATTTCGCCCGGATTGTTTTTGCGATACAAATCACTCAACGATTATACGGCAAATTTGCCCTTGTTAAAACCCGAAAATAAAACAGTTGAGTTAATTGGCGACAGCACACAATCTTCTATCCAATCGGGAGTTATTTATGGATTGGTTGCCGAAATTGAAGCAATAATTGTTAAATATAACTTAAAATTCAAAGATTTAACAGTTTTTTTAACAGGTGGAGACAAGAAACTTTTGGATAGCTATATAAAAAATAAGATATTTGTCAATTCAAATTTTCTTCTACCCGAAGGAATGAACTATATTTTAAATTTGAACAAATAAAACATATGAAACTCAAACAACTGATTATACTTACAGTCGTAATATTTTTTTCCAATTACACTTTTGCGCAAGACGCTTCACCTTCGCCTTACTCATTTTTTGGGATAGGCAATCCCGATTTTAAAGGAATGGTTGAAAATGTATCTATGGGAGGTATCAATATGTACACTGATAGTATTCATTACAACATTAACAATCCTGCTTCGCTAAGCCAATTAAAATACATCAATTTGAGTCTTGGCATGAACAACAGTTTTCTAAGCATGTCCGATGCAAACGCTTCGGCGCAATTATCATCGCACAATGTTACATATTTCTCATTAGCGATTCCTTTTGGTCCAAAGGCAGGCGTAGGTTTTGGTGTTGTACCTTTGAGTTCTGCCGGATACAAGATATTTATAAAACAAGACAACGGAGACGTATATACTTTTGAAGGCAATGGCGGTTTAAGCAAAATCTTTTTAGCAGGCGCATACAAATTGACCGATGCCTTGTCGGTGGCGGCAGAGTACCAATATTATTTTGGATATATTGACCATGAAAACAAATGGCTATTAAAAGATATTACCACTTATACCAAAGAAAGAGGCGTTTTATCTATGAAAGGTTCATCTTTTAAAGTAGCCGCAGATTACAAACTTGATTTCAACAAAAAAAACTATTTAAAATTCAATACTTTTTACAGATTACAAAGTAATTTACAAGGAAACTATGCCGAAAAAACCGGATTGTTTACAGTTTCATCTTCCGGAGAAGAACTTGTAGAAAATCTTGACAAAGAAGATGCCTCCGAGAATATAACATTACCCTCAACTATTGGATTTGGATTTGGATTGGGCGCAAAAAACAAATCATTTATTGGTGCCGAATACAACTATTTGGGCATGAAAAATTTTAGAAATGTTTTTTACGATCCTAGCTATGTACAGTACAAAGACGGCTATCAATTCAAATTAGGCGGTATGTACACCCCTGAATATAATTCAATTACAAAATACTGGAAAAGAATAACTTACAGAGCCGGAATGCGTATAGAAAACACCGGAATGAACGTGTACGGAGAAGATATTACGGATTTTGGCATAACTTTTGGAGTAGGATTACCGTCTATCAGAGCTTTATCTAATTTAAACATTGGTTTTGAATTAGGACAACGAGGCAAAGCAACAGAAAAATTAGTCAAAGAAAACTATTTTAATTTACATATAAGTCTATCATTAAATGACAGATGGTTTATCAAAAGAAAAATTAATTAAACAGAAATATTATGAAAAGGATTTACACATTATTAAGCATCGTATTTTTAGCTACTCTGAGTATTAATGCCCAAGAGGCAAACGATTGTAGTGTCAATTTGAGTTTAGAACACGATTTTGTCAAATCACGCAGATACGAAGAAGCTTTTCCTTATTGGGAAAAAGTTTACAAAGCATGTCCGGACTCCAATCAAGCTATATACAGCGATGGTATCAAAATTTATAAAAATAGATTTAACGAAGCCGTAAAAGCTAAAGATAATGCAAAAGCAAAAGAAATTTTGAACACATTAGTAAGTCTTTATGACGATTGGATCAAATACTTTCCCACTTCTAAATACATTGGTAAAATGTATCAAGATAAAGGATTGTTATTAATGAGAAACAAAATGGCAACCAAAGAAGAGTTGTATAACATTTTTACAGAAGGCTATACAAAAGGAAAAAGCAGATTTACAAATCCTTCGGCTATCTATGCTTATTTTGACGCCACCGTTGATATGTACAAAAACAAAAAAGTAGATTTTGAAAAATTAATCGAAGTTTATGATGCATTAACAGGTACAATAGAATCTTCTATCGAAAAATATACCGTTAAAATGGAAGAATTGCAAAAGAAAGAAGATGCAGGCGAAATAATGAAGAAAGAAGCCAGAAAACTAAAAGCTATCAAAACCAATATTCCTTCTTACAGCGTTGTAGCAGGTGAAATGGATAAAGTATTGGGCGATCTTGGCGACTGTAAACACTTAGTTCCTTTGTACAAGAAAAACTATGAAGCCAATAAAGAAAGTGCCGTTTGGCTTAAAAAAGCAGCCAACAACCTTAGCAAAAAAGATTGTTCAAACGATCCTATTTTTAAAACATTGGTAATACAATTAGACAAAATAAACCCAACTTACAACTCTAAGTTTTTCTTAGGAATATTGTTTGAAAAAGAAGGTCAAAAAGCAAAAGCAATAGCTTATTACAAAGAAGCAATTTCTTTAAGTAATAAAAGCTATGACAAAGCCAAAATATATTTAAAATTGGCTACTATGGCAAAAAGATCCGGACAAAAAGCAAAAGCCAGAACTTATGCCAAGCAAGCCTTAGCCAACAGACCATCTTTGGGTAGCGCATATCTATTAATTGCACAACTGTATAAAGATAGTGCCAACAGCTGTGGTAAAACAGAGTTTGAAAAAAGAGCAACATTCTGGTTAGCGGCAAAAATGGCAGAAAAAGCGGCAAGCGTTGACCCGTCAAAAGCTAAAATAGCCAAAAAAATGGCAAAGAGATATAGATCAATGGCACCCAGCAAAGAAGACGTGTTTATGAAAAACATGGCAGGAAAGACAATTCCGATGAAATGTTGGATCGGTGGCAGTGTCACAGTACCAAGCAAATAATTGATGACCAATCAATACAAAATAATAACAAAGAGCATTGTTGTCATCTTATGGACAACAATGCTTTTTTCTTGCTCAAAAGATATTGATGAGGTACATCGCTTATATCAAGAAAATGAAGATATTCCGATGTCAGAAACCAAAAACTTTGATTTAACTTATACACTTAGCGGAAAAAGAGCGCTTAGATTAACAGCTCCGCTTATGATAGATTACGGAAATCATAAAGATTTTAAATACCAATATTTTCCACAATCTGTTCGTATCGAATTGTTTAACAAAAACACTCTTGAAAAAACTATAGTTACCGCCGATAAAGCGTATATTTACAAAGACCCTGACTTATCCGAACTGATTGGTAATGTACATATCAAAGGAGCAGACGGCAGTTCACTGCAAACATCTCGCTTGTTTTGGGATACCGCCAACAAACACATTTTTGGCGAAGAAGAAACCATACTAAAACAAAATGGTGAAGAAATGAGAGGGGTTGGTTTTGACTCAAGCCTCGATTTTAAAAACGCACGTCTCAATAAAATTAGCGGGCGAATGAAAATAAAACAAGAAAATAATAATTGATAATTAACAGGTTTATCGTACCTTTACACAAGTTATCATTAAAAAACACAGCAATTATGAAAAATTTATTATTAGCAAGCTTTGTATTAATGTTTATGAGCTGCAACTCAACAAAAGATATGCAAGTAACCGTAAAAAAAGCTCATTTTGAAAAAACAATGAGTCAGAAAAATGATATGAATATTACCCAAAAATGGCAAGTGGTTCCCAATGCACAAATAAACTTTAAAAAAGACGATTTTGGCGTAGGAATGGCTAAATTAGAAAAAGGAAACAAAACCGTTTTCTACTACAAATATGATACAAAACCGCTTGATAAATCAATTATGGACGCCGGTTATACACAAGAAATATTCTTTGAAATAGAAGGAGACATCAAAAATATGTCGCTAAAAGATAAAGAATTATCAAAAATCAATCTATTGGTAGGCAAACACGGATTTTTTAGAGGCAGCGGAGTTTATACCGTTGATGCAGGTTCTTTTGACCTGAAAGTTACTGCCTATGACCAAGTTGAACTTACCATTGATATTGTAAAACCAACTGAAATGGTACAACAAAAACATATTCATCAAATTATTGAACTAAACCAAAACGAAAATGAATAAGTTTTTTTTCATATTGGCATTGGCTATAGGTTTTACCGGTTTTGCGCAACAAAAAGACGCTTTTAAAATCTATAAAATTAACGGCAAAAAAACTTCATATCGCAAGCTGCTAAAAGAGTGCAAAAAAGCCGATATGGTTTTCTTTGGCGAAGAACATGATAATCCGGTAGCGCATTGGCTAGAATTAGAACTAACCAAAGATTTGCATAAAAAAGCAGGCAAACCTATTATTTTGGCTGCCGAAATGATGGAAGCCGACAATCAGAAACAAGTAGATTTGTATCTTAAAGACTCTATTGATTACAAAACCTTTAAAAAAGAAGCACGTTTGTGGCCAAACTTTAAAACCGATTATAAACCCTTGTTAGATTATGCCAAAAAATACCAACTGACTTTTGTGGCAAGTAATGTGCCCAGAAGATATGCCAGTAAAGTATATCACGGCGGATTTAAAGTACTCGATTCGCTTCCTGCCGAAGAAAAACAATGGATTGCCCCCTTGCCTATTAAATATGACAAGAACCTGTCTCAATACAAAAAAATGATTGAAATGATGGGCGGACACGGCGGTGACAACTTGCCCAAAGCACAAGCCATAAAAGATGCTACAATGGCATATAATATTTTGAAATACTATAAAAAAGGCAGTTTGTTAATACATTATAACGGCAGTTTTCATTCAAATGTACATCAAGGAATACTTTGGTATATCAGACTTACACAACCCGACTTAAAAATTGTAACAATTACTGTCGAGTCGCATGAAAATGTAAAAAAACTAGATGAAAAACACAAAGGAAAAGCCGATTTTATCATTGCTACCGATAATGATTTTCCTTCGTCATACTAATAAGTTTTGACCGATAATCAAACTAAAATATTAATTTATACCGACGGCTCGGCATTAGGTAATCCCGGACCGGGAGGCTATGGTATTGTTATGAAAACCTCTGATGGTAAATTTGAAAAACATTTTTCAGACGGATTTAGACTGACGACTAATAACCGTATGGAATTGCTGGCTGTAATTGAAGCGCTCAAAAAAATAAAACAAAAAGACATGCCTGTCGAAATCTATTCCGATTCGAAATATGTAGTAGATGCCATTAATCAGAAATGGTTAAATAAATGGAAACAGCAACGTTTTGCCAAAACTAAAAATCCGGATTTGTGGCTTGCATTTGTCAAGGCAAGCGAAGCAATAAACTACAAAATGTTTTGGGTAAAAGGACATAACAATCATACCGAAAATGAAATCTGTGACAAACTTGCCGTAAAAGCAGCTCATGGCAAAAACCTGAAAATAGACGAAGGCTATGAAAAATCACAAGAAAAACCGGACACGCTTTTTTGAAAGTGAATTTAGTGTAAAATCATCTGCTATTATGAGATTATATCGATTATGTTGAAAATATCAACTCTTTATTTTCAAAAATATTATCTTTGGCAAATATGTCGAAAATGTTTTGACATCGCAAAAATATGTAACCTTATGATTGCCACTTTATGATTCGTAAAAAATTATTTTTGATTACTTTTTTTGTTATTCTGTTAAGCGAAACAGCAATACTTTCGTATCAATACCGTTGGAAGATTTATAATTATTTTCAGAGACATAATTATGTCAAAAACAAAGAATTTGATAAGTTTTTTGCGCAATGGAAAGTATATGGTATTGATGTGTCAGAATATCAAGGACGTATAGATTGGCAAGAAGTTTCGCATATTTTTGGCGAACATAAAATATACTTTACTTTTATTCGCGCTACGGCAGGCAAGGATAAGGTAGATAAAAAGTTTAAACGTAATTGGGAGGCAAAAAGACAAAAAGGTATTATGCGAGGCGCCTATCATTATTATAGACCTGATGAAAACTCCATAGCACAGGCAAATAATTTTATAGCTGTCGTAAAGCTTAAAAAAGGCGATTTACCTCCGGTATTAGACATTGAAAAAATTCCGAACATACAGTCTTTAAAACGCCTTAAAACAGGTTTGCAAAAATGGTTAAACAAAGTAGAAAAACACTACGGCGTAAAACCGATTATTTATAGCGGTAGTTCATATTTTACCAAGTATTTAAAAAAAGAGTTTAAAGATTATACGCTTTGGGTAGCCAATTATAACAGAACAAAAATACCTGTTCGGCACGAATGGAAAATTTGGCAATACAGCGACAAAGGACGCGTTAGTGGTATTTTTGGCAAAGTAGATATCAACGTTTTTGATGGTAAGTTGCCTGAATTGAAGAGAATGTGTATAAAATAGCAGTGGCGTATAACTCATACGCCACTAGCAAAAATGTTTATTAATTTACTCTGTAACCATAGTATGATACACGTTTTGGGTATCATCGTCTTCTTCAATTTTTTCGAGTAATTTTTCGACGTCGGCTTGTTGCTCACCTGTAAGTTTTTTGGTTACTTGCGGTATATATTCAAAGCCCGAAGAAAGAATTTCTAAGTTGTGATCTTCTAAATATTTTTGAATGTTTCCAAATTCGCCAAAAGGTGCATAGATTAAAATGCCATCTTCATCTTCAAAAATTTCTTCTACTTCAAAATCAATTAATTCCAGTTCGAGTTCTTCTAGTTCCATACCCAAATTTTGGTTATTGATTCTAAAATTACATACATGATCGAACATAAAAATAACTGATCCCGAAGTGCCAAAAGTACCGTTTAGTTTGTTAAAATAGCTACGAATATTACCAACAGTACGGTTATTGTTATCGGTAGCAGTTTCTACGAGTATGGCTATACCGTGTGGAGCATAACCTTCAAAGAGTACGGTTTTGTATCCGGCTGTATCTTTTTCAGAAGCTTTTTTAATGGCTCTTTCTACATTATCTTTGGGCATATTTGCCGCTTTGGCATTTTGTATGGCGGCGCGTAGGCGTGCATTGGAGTCGGGGTTAGGACCACCGTCTTTTACAGCCATTGATATCTCTCTGCCTATACGTGTAAACGTTTTGGCCATTGTTGCCCAACGTTTAAATTTTCTTGCTTTTCTAAATTCAAATGCTCTTCCCATTTCTATTATTTATTGATAATTTTATATTTAGTGTTTAATCTCTCCAATCTTTTCAGGATCGTGTTTGTATTTGAATAATATGGCAAATAAAACAGCGACAACTAAGGCATATGCGGCAAAAACAAGCCAAATGGTATGCCAATCACGTGTTTCTAATTGAGATTCACCATTAACGATTTTGTATGTGGAATATACATCGACAATCCAACCACTAGCCTTAGCTCCAATGATAGCTCCAATACCATTGGTTAAT
>CAZSBI010000030.1:0-4606 GCA_964604735.1 uncultured Flavobacteriaceae bacterium
CCCTGACGCTTGTGTGACGCCTACTGTTGCTGATAATACCTTTGCAACAGATTCCGGAGTTGCTGCTCCTACTTGTGCTAGCTATTCCGGTGGTGATCTTTGGTTTTCTGCAACTATTCCTGCAAGTGGTTCTTTAACCATCGAAAGTTCGACGATAACCGGTAGTGATTTTGCAGACTCCGGCATGGCTGTTTACTCAGGCGACTGTGCTAACTTAACAGAAATGGAATGTAACGATGATGGCGGTGCCGGTTTAATGTCAAAAGTAGAATTAACAGGACAAACAGCAGGCGATGTAGTTTACATAAGAGTATGGGAATATGGAAATAACGCTTTTGGAGAATTTAACGTTTGCGCTTTCGATCCTCTTGCTTCGTTAGAAAGTAATCACATCTCGGGTTTCAACTTCTACCCTAACCCTGTAAACAATACTTTAAATATGTCTGCACAAGATAATATCGAAAAAGTAAGCATTTACAATATCTCAGGACAAGAAGTTATTAATGTAACACCTAATGCTGTTCAAACTCAAGTTGATATGAGCAGATTACAAAATGGTATTTACTTTGTAAAAGCACAAGTTAATGGTCAATTAACTGCTTTCAAAGTTGTAAAAAAATAAATTAACTTTTATTGAATATACAAATCCCTTCCGCGCTGCGGAAGGGATTTTTTTGTTTCATATCTAAAATGCTTTCTATTAACTCAAAACAATTAGCTTAGGTTCGGTAAACTCTTGCATAACATACTTGGCGCCCTCGCGTCCGACACCCGAGTCTTTGATACCTCCATAAGGCATAGCATCTATTCTAAATCCGGGAACATCATTTATTATAACTCCTCCTACATCTAAATCTGTTTGTGCTTTTAACATATTTTGCAGACTGTCAGTAAAGACAGCTGCTTGCAAGCCATATTTAGATTCGTTTACCAAATCAACGGCTTGTTCAAAACCAGATACTTTTTCGATAATAACTACCGGAGCAAAAGCTTCTTCGCTATTTACTTTCATCGATATATTTGTATTAGTCAAAATTGTAGGTTCAAAAATATTGGCTTTTGCATCTAATATCTTTCCACCTGTAAGTATTTTTGCGCCTTGTTCTACCGCCTCATCAATCCACTGTTGAATTCTTTTTACATCATTTACTGAAATCATACTGCTATTAATCACATTTTCGTTGCGCATATCTCCTGATTGTACTTTTTGCGTTTCTTCAATGAAGTATTGCATAAATGACTCATACACATCTTCTAAAACATATATACGTTGGGTTGATATACATATTTGTCCGGCATTTAAAAAACTTCCATACACCAATTTGCGTGCAGCTCGTTGCAGATTAGCTGAACTGTCAATAATAGCCGCAGCGTTGCCACCCATTTCTAACAAAACTTTTTTCTTACCCGAAATAGCTTTTAACATCCACCCTACTTTATCGCTTCCTGTAAACGAAAGTATTTTTATACGGTCATCTTCAACCAATTTTTGCGCATTTGCATTGTCTGTCATTATAATATTGACCGCTGCCTTGGGCAACTCAGTATTTTGCAACAAATTGGCAAGCGCAAGCAAAGTAAGTGGTGCTTGCGGGGCAGGTTTCAATATAATTGGTGCGCCTACTGCAATAGCGGGAATGAGTTTATGCAAAGCTAAATTCAAAGGAAAATTAAATGGCGTAATACCCAAAACAACCCCTAATGGCTGTCGTATGGTATAAGCTGTTTTATTTTTGCCGTTTAGATAATCCATCGGTATTTGTTCGCCGGCAAAATTCAGTGTTTCACGTATGCCGGTTTGTATATTATCCAGCGCTCTACTTACTTCGCTGCGTGCGTAGCTAATCGGTTTACCGCCTTCGGCGGCTATGAGTTGTGCAAATTCTTCGCTTAAAGTATTTAATTGTTCATAAAGACTTTGCAAAATACCCGCTCGTTTTTCGGCAGAATATTGTTTAAAAACAGCAAATGCGTTATAGGCGGATTGAATTGTTTCTTCTATATCATTTTCATTTGCCATTGATACTTTGGCCAGTAACTCTTGCGAGTGCTTATCATAGACATCTAAATATTCTTTTGCACTTACAAATGCCCCATTAATATAGTTTTTTGTTTGTATTATTGTATTATTATTCATAAGCTGAATTTTTGGTAAAATTACACAAATCATTACAAACAAAAAAAGCCTGTTGACATAAATCAGCAGGCTTTATATATAATAATAAAATATTTACTTATCGAAATTAGTTAACACGCTACCTTTTTTGGTTGAGTAGTTAACTTTAAGTGCGTTTACCTTACGTAATTCTTCTTTGATATCGGTAATAATACCCATACCTACATCTGAATCAGCTTTGATAGATGTTTTTACAAAAGGTTTTTCTTCATCTCTTTTGGTTGCTTTGAATGCCAACACATAAGGACCTACCTTATCGAGACTTGCAAAATCATCGTTTAATTGTATAGTGGGTTCTGTACCACGTTTTGCTTGGTATTTTTCGGTAGGTGTACCTACATAAATATATGTTACCAATGCTTTCTTTTCAATTTTCTTTACTTGATCTGCGCTTGGCAAACTAATATATAGTTTTTTTTCTCCACTCTCGCGCATTACTGTTGCCACCATAAAGAAAAACAATAACATAAAAACGATATCAGGCAATGATGCTGTTGAAATGGCCGGTGTTCCGCCGTCTTTTTTCTTTGAAAATTTACCCATAATTTATCTTTTTGGTGTTGATTCTGCTATTTGTTGCGGATAGAATTTTTTTACTTCTTTCTGTTCCTTTTTATCTAAATCTTCATACAATTTGCCAAATTTTTGTTTGGCATATCGATTACGAACAACCGCATAAACAGATAACAGTTCATTGTATATTGAAATGTATTCTTTATATGAGGTTTGTCTGGCATGTTTTATCTGAATAATTGCTTTTTGCGGATTGTCTGATGATTTAGGGTCTTTTCCATTGTTAGTAATAAAAGCTAAGGCAATAGGCTTTATATCCTTTATTTCTTTTTCTTCACCTTCAATCAACATTCTATCTTGTCCGTTAACCACAATCTCTAAAACATTTTTCTTCTTAACTTCCGGACCGGGATCAGTTTGATCTTGGATAGGCGGCAATTTTCTACTCACTCCATAATTGCTTTCCATAGTAGTAGTAACAAGGAAAAAAATTAAAAGCAAGAATGCAATGTCAGCCATTGATCCGGCATTTATTTCTTGTAATTCTCTTTTAGCCATTTTTTTTCAATTTTAATTATTGTTTTTACTCTTCGTTTTCAGAAATCTCCTCTTCGGCATCTTCCATAACTTCCTCTTCAACTTCTTCTACCTTAGGAGTGTTAGTTCCGCCAAAACCGGCTAAAACAGGAGATAAAAACATTAATAAAATAGCTATTGATCCAAGTATATAAAATGTATATAACCCTGTATCTATCCAACTTGATGTGTCGCCGTCTATACTTAATTTGCTGGTTAATTGTTCCGGCTTACTTGATGCAAAAATAAATTTTGCGGCTGCTACAACTAATAAAAAAGCGACTGCTGCAACACCGGTTTGTTTTAATTTTTCGGGATGCGAAAAGATATCCATTAACCATACTACCACTGCGGCAAATACGGATAAGGCTAAAACTACAAAGGTATAGGTAATAAACCCGTCAATAGCGCCGGCGGCGTTGTCAACATCCTTTGCAATTAACACAAAGAAAGTTAATGCTATTATAGCAAGAACCCCAACAATGGCCATCTGTATATATTTAGTATTTTTCATATTTTTTGATATTTAATTGGTTATTATTTAGTGTACTTTACCAACATATCAACTAACGAAATAGAAGCGTCTTCCATTTTGTTAACAATACTATCAATTTTTGCAATGATAAAGTTATAGAATACTTGTAAGATAATAGCAACAATTAAACCGAATACAGTTGTTAAAAGTGCGATTTTAATACCACGTGCTACTAATGATGGTTGCATATCACCTGCTTGTTCAATCTTATCGAAAGCATCAATCATACCTAATACGGTACCCATGAAACCAAACATTGGTGCTAAGGCGATAAATAAACCTAACCAAGATACATTTTTCTCTAATTGTCCTACTTGAACGTTTCCGTAAGAAACTACTGCTTTTTCGGCAGCGTCAACTCCTTCGTCCATTCTTTCTAATCCTTCGAAGAAAATAGATGCGATAGGACCTTTTTTGTTTCTTAATAATTCCTTGGCTTCTTCAACACCGCCTTCGTCAAGGGCGCCTTCTACTTCGTCTAATAATTTATTAGTATTAGTATCTGCAAACGATAAGTAAAAAATTCTTTCAATAGCAATAGCTAAACCTAAGATTAAGATAAGAAGTACGATACCCATAAACAATGGTCCACCTTCCACAAAACGTGTTTTTAATTGTTGATGGAAAGAAACTTCTTTTGCGCCATCATCTTTTTTAGATTTTTTAATTTTTTTCTCTGTTTTGGCTTTTTCATTTTGTGCTTGTACGTTAGCTGTTACAAAAAATAACATTCCTACAATAGCCAGAATAGTAAATACTTTTTTCATGTCAATTTTAATTTAATTATTATTTTATTTTTATTATTT
>CAZSBI010000031.1:0-16557 GCA_964604735.1 uncultured Flavobacteriaceae bacterium
CATTTTGTTGCCGGACAAAAAGAATATTTTAAAGAACAATCCGTTTGGAAATATTTTGTGATACTAGCTTTATTTTTCCTATTGATTGAAATGTTGTTGATTCGTTTTTGGAAATAGTGTATTAAAATATCCTTAGCAAAGGCTTAATAATATAGCAAAAAAATATCCCTGTTGAAGCACTCAGCAGGGATGTTTTTTTTGTTTGATTACAGGTCAATTATTAGAAAACTTTTTTATAAAATAATGCTTATTTTTAAAAACAACTTTTATTACAATCCATTTGTCTTTAATAGTTGTTAAATCAATTATTGATTTATTTGTTTTGATGCTAAACAATTCTTTTCCGATTAAATTATAGACCTTAATTTTCGCAATTTGATTTGATTCATTTTGGGTTAGATGAAAAAAGCCGTTAGCAAAATAACTTTCTTTTTCGGACGAATAATCATAAATATCAGCAGTTGTAGTAGCTGTGTAGCCATAAGTGCTAGCCAATAAGTTGCCTGTTTGACTATCGCCGGCTTGGTTTCTCAAAATAAAATTAAATTCGTCAATTTGAGTGCCTTGCGCCAAAACACCTTCGCCGTCAAAATTATGTGTATTAAAATCTATTTGTCCTAAAAACTTATCTTCGGCAGCCGAGTAGGTGAGTACTGCCAATCCACTTGCGTTGTTCCAATCATCATTGTAAGTGCCTGATAGATTGGGTGTTGTCTGATTGCTGTCTATCCAGATATAGACATATACTTCTGTTGCACCTTGTGGGTCAAACAGCGAATAATTGTTGCCATATTGCAAATTGACAATACCATTGGCTTGTGAGGTGATTTGCAGTTGTGCATTTGTTGTAATGCCTGTAAATAACAATAATAAGAGAAGTAATTTTTTCATAATATAATTATTTTACGATTAATTTTTTAATAGCGATACCTCTTTTTGTAGCAATCTTAACTATATACATTGAAGGAGGTAGTTCATTGATCGAAAATGATGCATTCTTGGCAAAACCGCCCTCAAATTTGCTCATTAATTTTCCGGAGATATCATATATTTCTACTGAATTTACAGCCAAATTGATGCTAAATTCATTTTCGGTCGGATTAGGGTACAATTGCACTAAATTCGAGATATTTTCAAATTGTACTGCCAATGTTGCCGCTTGATTTCCATAAATTCTAAATTCGCCCGGTGCTAAACTAATTGGTGTTGTGGTGCTTGATACCGTAATAGGAGTGTTGTCCATTAAGTTATACCAAGTACCTGTGTAAGGAAAATCAGGAGTGACATTTTGAGTATTTACATCAAAATTTGCCAAAACAACTACATTTTTTAGTTGAGAAGCAGGAATAGCGTCATTCCAGATATATATTCTAGGTGTTAAAGTGCCCGAATTGATGGCATAATCGCCTTCAAATACATCTTCTGATTCCTTTAAAGCGATAATTCTTGCCCAATCGTTGTAAATAATACTTCTTTCAGCATCATTTACCCAGTCATTTACCCATTGAGGTTGAGGTTTAGTTGCCAATCTGCAATCGTTACTAACGGTGCCGTCAGTACAAGTATTTAACGAATTTTCCATTCCTAATTCGCCAAAATGCCAAATCATTTTTGGTCCGGGAATAGTTAATGTTACCGCACCGAGTGCAGACATTCTAGATAAAGCGGTACTTAAATTTTGCACGTTATGACTTGAAACTGAACTGTTTCCAAAGTGTAAATTGTTGTACATCAAACGCTCTTCGTCGTGACTTTCGGCATAACCAAGCAAACGTTTTCCGTTAAAACCGTGTGCCACATGTCCCATTCTATCAAAATTACTATTGGCGGCATAGCCCATAGTCAATTGATTGTATTCTGTGTTAAATCTGCCCCACATCATAACACCTTTTCCTTCATTATATCTGTAATTTGCCCATTGTTGTTCTTCGTTATCGGAACCAAGATGTTCAAAAATAACGTAGTGATTCGGGTCTAACGACCAAGAGTAGTCGGCATATTCTCTTAAAATATCAACTCTATCTTGTTGATAAGCATTTGTGCAAATTTCGTCTCCTGAGGTACAACTTTGGGTAAATCCTTTGGTTAAATCCCATCTTAAACCATCAATTTTAAAATCTTCGACCCAATGTTTTATTACGCGTTTTGTATAGGCTTTTGTCAATGGTGCTGTATGGTTAAAATCGTAGCCGATACCGTAGGCATGCATTGCATTCTGATTAAAATAAGGGTTTTCTGAGCTAGGTGCGCCCCAGCCGTCACCATCATCGTCAATCATCCACATTCTTTCCATCGGGTTACGACCAAAAGCGTGATTTAGAGCTACATCAAGTATGACGGCAATGCCATTTTGATGACATAAATCTACAAATTCTTTCAATTTATCTTCTGTTCCATAAAACTTATCGAGTGCCATATGAAATGATGGATTGTAACCCCAACCTTCATTACCTTCAAATTCCATCACCGGCATTAGTTCTATGGCATTGATATTCAGATTGGTAAAATAATCTATTCTGTCAATTAAATCTTGAAAAGTTCTATTGGCATCAAAATCTCTAATTAATAATTCGTAAATTACTAAATCTTCTTTTTTTGGTTTTACAAAGTTAGTTACTTGCCAGTTATAAGGAGTTTGACCTGTTTTAAGTACGGTTACTTCTCGTTTTTGTCCGGCAGGATATGCGGGTAAATTTGGATAAGATGTTGCCGGAATGTACGGATCGTCAAAAGGTGATAATACCAAGGTAGAGAAGGGGTCAGCCGTTTTGACTAATTTAGGAGAATCTGCAATTGGCGATTCCTTGGCTACCCAATATTGATAAGTATAATTAGTTCCGGGTGTTAATCCGGTTATTTCTAACCAAAATTTACCTGTTCCGGGGTCTTTTTTCATTGCATAATTATTGTCCGGTTGCCAGTTATTAAAACTTCCGGCTACATAAATAAAATCTTTTAAAGGAGCAGAAAGTACTAGGGTTGCTCTATCGGTTTGGGCATTATAATTAATTCCGTCTTCCAGTCCGGTAGGCATTGCAACATTACTTGTATTATTAACCAATATCGAAAATGTTTTTGAGATTGACGAACTGCCTTGTGTTATGACTAATTCGCAATATTTATTTTCTGTTATATTTGTGATATTCAGTCCATTATAAAAGTTTGTTCCGTTTTGTGTATGTGCACTTGTACCGTTAATAAACAATTCATAATCGGCATTTCCGTTGGTATTTTGTGCTAATATTTGTGTGCTTCCGCCATTGGCCACTACAATTATTCCGGTATCATCGGGATTAATCATAGTTACCTGAAAAGCACCTACATTAAAAATAAAATCGGCACAACCGGTGTCTTTAAATTCTTGACTACCGTCTTCATTTCTAAAAACCATTCCCATTTTGGTCGCCGATGATGCTTGTGCAGCAGTAAGGCTAAAATAGGTTTGTGGTGTTATGGTAATACTCCAATTTCCGTTTCCGTCATTGGTCATTTCGCCTACACCGTCATCTTGTCCCCAATTGCCTACTACATGCTCCCAAGGATTGGTGTCATCGCCAATACCGGCGTGCATATACACTTTTGTAGGATTATTAAAATGATTACAATCGGTTGCCGTGCTATTGGTATGTACAGTGATGGTTACAGATTGGTCAACTTCGATAGGTGAAGGATTCGTTGTAACAGCTTGTCCAAAAATAGAATAAGATGCTAATAAAAGAATAAATAGTATTGATTTTTTCATAAAAAAAAAGTTTAATATAGGTTGTAAATATACAAAAAAATCACGGCAATTGAGTTATTCAACTGCCGTGATATAATAATTTATTGCCAAGGATAGATGTTAATAGTCTGAGTTGTAGCAGAAATAACAATTTTGATGTTATATGTGCCTGCCGTTACAGGAATATTATCTCCTCCTGCTTCCAGAGTACCGTCGTTTCCGGTGTCACCGTAATTAAGTCCCCAATCGTCATTTTGTCTAATTTTTATTTCGCCTGTCGATAAAGTAATTCCATTGATATACCAAGTATCTTCATTTAATCCGAAATCGGGGGTGAATTTGGTATCGGGACCTCCCCAACCGTTTGGTGTGGCATCGCCAACTAAGCCCCATAAATCAGTAGCTTCTAATTGATAAGTCAAGTTTTCTAAATCGAAAGTAACGATATAATTTCCGGCAGCTACGGCAATATTATCTCCGCCGTTTTCTAGTGTTCCGTCTGCGCCTGTATCGCCGTAATTGGTTCCCCAATCGTTGTTTAATCTAAATTTAATTTCACCGGCACTTAAAGTTACGGCAGCTTTCCAATTATTGTTATACGGATTGTAATGTAGCATAAAATCAGGACCTCCCCAACCGTTTGCGGTAGCACTTCCTACAATTCCCCAAGTGTATGGAGTCATAGTATATGTGCTATTGGTTACATCAAAATCTATTTTGTAAGTACCTGCGTTAACAGAAATATTATCACCATTTGCTTCTAAGGTGCCATCTGCACCGGTATCACCCAAATTGACAGTCCACGAATTGTCTTGTCTAAATTTAATTTCTCCCGCTTTAAGTGTTACATAAGCAACTAAATTGCCCGGCGTACTTGTTTGATAAAAAGGTAAATCCGGAATATCGGGATTGCCCCAACCGCCCGGTGTAGCGCTGCCGACAACTCCCCAATTGGTCGATAAGTCGAGAATTGATGAGTATGCGGTAACATTTAGTGTAACAGGTTCTGAATCAAATGAAGTGGAATTGCTTAATTTTGTTCTTACCATTACCGAAATATTGGTAGCAATATTTGGTGCAACGCCTAAGGCTAATAATTTACCGTTTAATTCGCCTTCGGTAAATGTTTTTTCTAATTCATTGCCAACCGGAACAACTTGTGCCGCGCTAAAATCGCCTCCTGCCAAATCGAAAAGAATAGCGTAGCTAGGTGCCGCTTCAAAACCAAAATCAGGTTTTGTCCACGATATGGTTACAGCGTCGTTGGCAGCCGTATTGTCTGTCAGTACAATATTATTACTGCTTAGTGAAATAATAGTGTTTGCATTGGGATTAAGTGTCGTAAATTCTTTTTTTTCGCAAGAATTTAAAACAATAAGCAAGCCCAATAGAAAGATTGATATGTTTAATATTTTTTTCATTTTGAATAATTTTTAGTAACCCGAATTTTGTTGTAGGTTAGGGTTAATAGATAAAATATTAGTAGGTAATGGGAAGATATTTCTATAATTATCTACCGAAATTCCTGCCGGATCGTTGCCTTTAAACGGCCATAAATAGGCATTGGTTGTAAATCTGTCATAACGAATTAAATCGGTACGACGTTGTCCTTCCCAATACAATTCTTTGGCGCGTTCGTCAAGAATAAAATCCAAATCCAAATCACTGCTTGTAATATCACCGCCGTTATTGCCAAAAGCTCTTTGTCGCAATTCGTTTATTTTGTCAACAGCAGTTGCAGTACTACCGCCACCGCCTCTAAGTACGGCTTCGGCATAATTCAAATAAATTTCCGCTAAGCGAATTACAGGCAAATCGGTATCGGCAAAACTACCGCTTGTGTCACTACCTTGATTGCCTTGACTGTCAATATTTCTGAATTTTGTAACGGCATAGCCATCAGTAAACTGTGTGATATCTGTAATTTCTAAATTTTGACCGTCTTTCCAGAACATACCGCGTTTGTCGCTCGAAAACGGAGTAATGGTATAGGTCATATTATCTAAATCCATAGTCACGTAATAAGTGCCCGGTGAAGCAATGGTGATATTTGCACCTCCTGAATCCAAAGTGCCGTCGGCGCCATCGTCTCCATAGTTTTGACCCCAATTTTCGTCATATCTGAATTTTAAGTCTCCGGCTAATAAATCGACATACAAAGCATAGTGGTTTGTACTTGTTTCATACAACTCGATATCGTCTGTACTTCCCCAACCATTTGGCGTGGCACTTCCTACCAAACCCCAGTCAGATAAAGTGCCCAATGAAGTATTTAGGGCGTTGATATCGACAGCAAATTGATTGACCAAATTTTTAGTTGTTCTCAATCCGTACCAACCGCCGTTTACGCCATAATCGGCAGCGTTCATTGAACCGCCGATAGATGCGTGAATTAAGAAAGTAGTACCGCCATAAGTTTGCGAGTGTAATCCGTCAAAATTTAAGGCAAAAATAAATTCATTTTGTGCACCGTTTGTGCTGTTATCTGCAAGGAAAAGCTCATCGTAAGCCGAACCGTTTCCGTTGACATCTGTGGTATTGATTGTGTAGGTCGAATTCATTACATTTTCAGAAAAAGTAACACAATCGTTGTAGCGTGCAGTGCCTGTCCATACTTCTGCGTTTAAGTATAATTTAGACAATAAAGCCCAAGCGGCTACTTGGTCAACACGCCCATATTCGTTACTGCCACTTGTTTTTAGGTCATTTTGAATAGCTAGTAGTTCCGCTTCGACAAAATTGAATATTTCTTGTCTGTTGCTTTGTGTAGGCAATTCGGTACTTACGCTTGTTACAAGAGGCACATTGGCATATAAATCCATTAAATTATAGTATGCAAAAGCTCTGATGAAACGCGCTTCGGCAATATATGATTTCACTTCGGCATTATCATCTAAGTTTGCTGCATTTTCGATAAACGAATTGGCAAAAGAAACCACTTGTGCCAAACGGTAGTACATTGCATCGGTAAAATCGTTTCCTGCTGCCCAATACATTCCGTGAAGGTCTTGTAAACCGGCATCACCCCAAGCAACTACGGCGTTGTCTGTTGTAAGTTCGTTTAGATTGAACAACATACGTGTATATTGCGAAAAACCTTCGTCAATATCAGAAATATCGGGTTGTCCGGCAGGACCTTGTTGTCCTGTAAGTGCTAAACTTGCGTAAACCTTTGCTAAGGCGCCTTTGGCTTGGTTGGCATTGGCAAACACATCGTTTTGTGTAAAACTATCGGGATCAATTGGTGCTTGATCTAAGTCCTTATGGCAAGAAGTGCCCAAAAGAACAATCAATAGTATGCTTATATATTTAATTGTATTTTTCATCATTTATTATTTTAAAAGTCTAAGTTAAATCCAAAAGTTACTGTACGGGGACGTGGATAAAAATTGTTATCTATGCCACCTGCCATTTCAGGATCTAAGCCTGTATAGTCTGTAAATGTTGCAACATTTTGTAGCATTGCAAACATTCTCATATTTACATTTTTGTAAATTTTAGGGATATAATAACCCATACTTATATTGTCAATTTTTACAAACGAAGCATCTTTTACGTAGTAATCGCTTAGCAGATTTGTTTCCGAATGTGTTTGAAAATTAGAATTCAGGTAATCGCTGTGCAAATTGGTTAAAAACGGTTGTGTAGTAATATCTGCCGGAATTGATTTGCTCGACGCAACATTATCATACATATAATTACCCAAACTTGCTCTACTTGTGATTGATAAATCAAAGTTGCCATATTTTACAGAAGTACTCAATCCCATTTGGATATCAGCCAAAGGATCTTTGTAGAAATATAAATCTTTGTTATTGATAATACCATCTTTGTTTCTATCGACATAAACACCTTCCAAAGGTTTGCCGTTGCTATCGTAAACTTGTTCATAAACTAAAAAGCTGTAAGGCGATTGTCCTTCGGTATGACTTTGAACTGTATTACCCACACCGCCTTCAATACCACCGACAGATTGTTCGAACGGCATATAAGTTATCTTGTTATCGTTGTAGGCAATATTATAGTTTACATTCCAAGTGAAATCTTTATTTTTGATAACTACTCCGTTGATTTCCAACTCAATACCTTTGTTTGTCATATTGCCGACATTGGTTTCAACACGGTTTCCAAAATTTGTAAACGGATCAACCAATGACCAAATAATCAAATCTTGTGTTTCTTTGTTGTAAAGGTTAATCGACCCGAATAAACGGTGTTTAAACATACTGTAATCCAAACCGATATTTGTTGTTTTGCCAATTTCCCATTTCAACTGTTTGTTGATAGGTTCAGGTCTGTAAGTTTGATAAAAATTAGACCCAAATTGGTAACCCGCCGTAGTCGTACTTTTTTGATAACGAGTTAAATATTTGTAGGGTGACAAACCGTTTACATTACCTACGGCACCATAACCGACACGCAATTTAAGTTCGTCAAAAAGCTTGTTGTTTTTCATAAAACTTTCTTTATGAATGTTCCAAGCCAAAGCCACTGAGGGAAAATATCCCCAACGGTCAGCCGGATTTAACAACGAAGAAGCATCGGCTCTTAACGAAGCGGTAACTAAGTATTTGTTATTGAATTTATAATTTAATCGACCAAAATAAGACAATAATACTTCCTTAGACAAATCTATTTTAGTATGATCCGTTGCGCCTTGTTGAAAAGCATAATCATCGTAGTAAGTATTGTCATAGTCAAACATTTGATAGGAATAACCTGTCATAAATTTAAGGCTGTGTTTTTTCAATTCTTTTGAATAAGTCAAATAAGTATCCAACAACTGATTTTTGACCTTATTAGTATAGGTATTATTTGTACCCAACCAATTAGGATTTGAAGTAGGAATATCGGCTGAAACAATTGAATGTCCATTACCTTGCGATTGGTCAAGTCCGAGATTTACCGTAGCCACTACATCAGGAAAGAAATGTAATTTGTAATTAATTTTTGCATTTCCGGCAAATCTTTTAACGAAAGAAAAATCGTTAGTTAAATTGATAAGCGCTACCGGATTTGTTGGTGCTAATGCATACTGAACAGGAGGCGTCGAAGCGGGGTCGATCCAAGAAAAATAACCTGCAAAAGGCGAATTGGCATCATAAACCGATTGTGTCGGGTCGAATGAAATTGCCGATCCGATAGCACCTCTGTTGCCAAAAGTATTTTCGGTGTACATTCCTCTGGCATTAATCTCCAATTTTAAATAATCGTTCAAAAATGAAGGACGATAATTAATCGAAGCAGTTGTTCTTTCATAATTATCTTTTTTCAAAATACCCTCTTGGTCAAGATAAGCAATACTTAAACGTAAAGGTGCGTTTAAAGCGCTGCCTGAGGCGGTAAAATCGTATTGTGTACCTATGGCAACGTGATAAATTTCGTCTTGCCAATTGGTATGACTATTGCCCAAGCGATTAATGGCATTGGCATCGCCTGTTTCTGTTACCACTTGGGTAAATTCTTGTGCGGTCATTACATCTACTTGCTGAAAAGGAGTTGCAATAATGGTTTTATTGCCAAAATTGAAAGAAAAATCTTTCTTTTTACCCTTTTTAGTGCTAATCATAACCACTCCGTTTGCAGCTCTTGATCCGTAAATGGCTGTGGCAGAAGCATCTTTTAAGACAACTATACTTTTAATGTCATTCGGATTGACAAAGTCAAGCATATTTCTACTACCCGAAACACCGCCACCAAGGGGAATACCATCAACCACAAATAATGGATTATTGGTAAGTGATAAGGAACTCAGTCCGCGAATATTGATACTGCCACCTTCGCCGGGCGCGCCACTGGGCGCTACTACGGTAACACCGGCAATTTTACCTGTAATAAGGTTTTGTGCAGAACTAACGGCACCTTTATTAAAGTTTTTGGCGGTTAATTTGTTAACCGAGCCGGTCAAATCTTCTTTTTTTGCTGTTCCGTAACCAACTACAATTACTTCGTCAAGTTTTTCAGTACTTTCTTGAAGCTTTACATTTATAATGTTAGATTTTACAATAATGCGTTTTGAAACATAACCGATTGAAGAAAATTCAAGTAGGCTGTTTTTCATCACATTATTTAATATGTAATGTCCGTCAAAATCGGTAGTTGTACCTTTTTGCGTATTGACAATGGCTATACTCACTCCTACGAGCGGTTCGCCTGTTTTACTATCTGTTACCGTACCTTTTACATTTATTTGCGCTGCCATAAGCATCGGAAACAAAAGCAAGGAACTGATAATGATTATTTTTAATTTATTCATCTGTTTGATTTTTTTAATAAATAACTTCTTATTTTACTTCACGTTTCTAAAACTACAATATTTATTTTTCAAAAAACTGCAAAATATCAGTTTTATATTACGAAAACGTTTTCGTAATGTTATATTTTATTGTATTTTTGGCTGATTTATATCGTTTTGATAATAAAAATATGTACAAAAAAGTAAATTTAAAATCGATTGCGCGCGAAATGGGTGTGTCAGTTTCAACTGTTTCAAAAGCCTTGAAAGACAGCAAGGAAATTAGCGAGGAAACCAAGGGTAAAATTGTTGCGTATGCGCGTGCAAATAACTATAAACCAAATACTTTGGCTTTAAATTTGCAAAAACAAAAAACAATGACAATTGGTATTGTGGTACCCGAATTGGTACATCATTTTTTTTCGCGGGTAATTAGCGGTGTAGAGCATTTAGCTAATGAAACGAACTATAATATGATGATTAGCTTATCAAATGACAGTTTAAAACGAGAAGAACAAACTGTCGAAATGTTTAGCAATGGCAGTGTGGACGGTATCTTGGTTTCGGTTGCCAAAGAGACACTCGAAAAGGGAACATACAATCATTTTACTTCATTAATTAACGATGGTTTTCCGATAGTTTTTTTTGATAGAATTCCACCAAAACTTGAAGCAGACAAGGTAATTATAGATGATGTTTTAGGGGGCTACAAAGCCGCTAAACATTTGTTGTCAAAAGGGCGAAAAAACTTGGCAATTCTAACAACGCCATCGCATATTACGGTAGGTTGCGACAGACAAAAGGGTTTTAATAAGGCAATTGTCGAAGCCGGATTGACAGCTAAGGAAGCGCTCAATATCAAAATCAATGAAAAGTATCCGATAGAAGAGCAAATTGCTAAGGTTTTTGAGCAATCTGTAAAACCGGACGGTATTTTTGCGGTAAATGAAAATTATGCGGCAATCGCATTAAGGCTGGCACACAAGAAAAACATTGCTGTTCCAAAAGATTTATCTATTATTGGTTTTACCGACGGACTAATTTCTAAACACACGCAACCATCAATGACTACGGTAGCGCAACACGGTTTTGAAATGGGTGTTAAAGCAATGGAATTGTTGCTTAATCGCATAGAAGAAAAAGAAAAAAAAGAAAAATCTATGTTTTTTCAAACGGCAGTTATTCAAACAAATATTGTTCAAAGAGCATCTACTTGATTTGGTAGATAATAAAAATATTTGTAATATTGCAGTAGCTAAATCAGAAATTAGCTTCTTATTTCACACTTCATATTTTATGGTCAATGTATTTTGACTAGTATTTTTATTATGTTTTTTTTACTAAAATGAATTGATTTTTTATAATCAAATCTGCATATAATTATATGTCAGCATACATTGCAAAAGTTATTTTGTAAAGAAATGGCTTATATATTAATTTAAAATTAAAATTATGAAAAAAAAGAAGTTAAGTTTCTTCGAGATTTGGAATATGAGTTTTGGATTTTTGGGCATTCAATTTGGTTTTGCCTTACAAGGCGGATTTATGACAAGTATCTTTAAGTCATTGGGGGCAGAAAATGGCGAAATTCCTATTTTGTGGATTGCAGCACCTTTGACAGGTCTTTTGGTACAGCCTATTATTGGATATATGAGCGATAAAACTTGGAGTGAAAGATGGGGCAGACGTAAACCATATTTTTTAGTGGGTGCTGTACTAAGTACTTTAGCCTTGTTTTTTATGCCTCATTCGCCGGTACTTTGGATTGCCGCCGGATTTTTGTGGATATTAGATGCCTCTATCAATATTTCAATGGAACCTTTTAGAGCTTTGGTTGCTGATAAATTACCTGAATCACAACGTTCTTATGGCTTTGTTATTCAGACACTTATTATTGGAATTGGTACTTGGATTGCCAGCAATTTGCCCGAAATAGTATCTAAGTTAGGTGTAAGTGACACAGCAGGAGCAGGTGAAATACCAATGTCTGTAAAAGTGGCATTTTCTATTGGAGCAATCGTGTTTTTAACAACTATTTTATACACCGTTTTTACGACAAAAGAATATCCGCCTGAGGATATGGAAGCATTTGAGGCAGAAAATGAACAAAAAAATAATTTTATTTCAGATATCATTGATAATATTGGAAATATGCCTACTACTATGAAAAAATTAGGTATTATTCAATTTTTTAGTTGGTTTGCTTTCTTTACTATGTGGAGTATGGCAAATCCTGCTATTACTGAGCATATATATAAAACACCGGCACCAATCGAAAAAGATTATAATTTAGACGATAGTAATGATTTAATTGCTTATCAAGATGCAAAAGAGGCTTATCAAAAATCTTCTAATTCATTTGGCTCATATATGGGTATTTATGGTTTGTCATCAATGGCTTTTGCATTATTATTGACTTTTTATACAGCTAAAAGACGTATTAACCGAAAATATGTACACATGATTTCATTGTTGTTGGGTGGCGTCGGATTTTTAATGATGGCATACATTCAAGACCCAAAATATTTAGCCGTTTCATTTACATTAATTGGCATTACTTGGGGAAGTATTTTATCAATGCCTTATGCTATGTTATCAAGCGCTATTGATCCCAAAAAAATGGGTTTATTTATGGGTTTATTTAATATGTTTATCGTAATTCCACAGATAATCGCTTCAATTGGAGGTATCAATCTATTGTCCGGACTATTAGGAGACAATATAATAAATACTATGACCTTGGCAGGTATCAGTTTGGTATTGGCAGGTTTAAGTAACTTACTTATTACAAATAAAAATGTTATTTCATATCAACCACAAGCAAATGAAATCTAAAAAAGCCATTATATTCGACTTGGACGGCGTTATAGTCGATACCGCAAAGTACCATTTTATTGCTTGGCAGAAAATTGCCGGCAAATTAGGAATTGAATTTACCAAAAAAGACAACGAACTGCTCAAAGGGGTAAGTCGTGTAAAATCTTTGGATATTATTCTTGATTTAGGAGGAAAAAACATATCAAAAGCTGAAAAAGATAGTTTATTGACACAAAAAAATGAACATTATTTACAGCTTATTTCCAATATGAATGAAGATGAATTACTGCCGGGTATTAAACAATTATTGACTGACTTGCATAAGAATAGTATTCCTTTTGCACTTGGTTCTGCCAGTAAAAACGCTAGGCGGATACTTGATGCATTGCAATTGACCGACAAGTTTACGGCAATTGTAGATGGTACTGATGTCAGCAAAGCCAAACCCGATCCGGAAGTGTTTTTAATAGCTGCCGAAAAATTACACTATCCACCCGAAAAATGTATCGTTATAGAAGATGCAAAGGCAGGAATTGTCGCGGCAAATGCTGTACATATGTTGAGTGTAGGCATTGGCGATAGCCAAAATTTGTATGATGCCGACCTTATTTTAGAAGACACAAGCAAACTTAATTATATGTTAATCAAAGGATTAATTACCGAATAGAAATGAATATAAATCACATCTTAGCAAACGAATGGTCTATTGTCGAAAACAGCTTCGATAGACAAAATGTACCGACTTCCGAAAGTATTTTTAGTATAGGAAACGGTTATATGGGACAACGTGCCAATTTTGAAGAAGATTATAGCGGCAAAACCCTGCAAGGTACTTACATCGGTGGTATTTATTATCCGGATAAAACTCGCGTGGGCTGGTGGAAAAACGGTTACCCTGAATATTTTGCCAAAGTGCTGAATGCGCCCAATTGGATTGGTATCAGTATTAAAATCAATGGCGAATTACTTGATTTGAATAAAGCCGAAATTACAGATTTTTATCGCGAATTGAATATGAAAGAAGGCTGGTTAAAACGTAGTTTTACGGCTGAACTTTCTAACGGAAACGTAGTAAATATTGAAGCGCTTAGATTTGTGAGTATGCAGCGAAAAGAAATTGCCGCGATACAATACAACATAAAAGCGGTTAATTTTAGCGGCGGTTTAGAGATTGTTTCATACATCGATGCGGGTATCAAAAATAAAGATGCCAATTATGATGAATATTTTTGGAAAATCAATAATATTTCAAACAATCAAGATATTGGTTTTGTAAGTGCCGAAACCTTAAAAACTTCGTTTGGTGTTTGTACGGCAATGCAAAATACATTTATGCTGAACGGAAAAGCTGTCGAAATTGAAAAACAAATCATTTCATCACAAAAAAGATTGAATTTTTCGTATCAATTTGACATAAACCAAGGCGAAAAATTAAGCATTTTTAAATATGTTGCTGTTACGCAGACAATGAATTATCAATACAATCAACTCGAAGAAAAAGCAGTAGAATTGTTGTCCGATGCTGTTAAAACCACTTTCAATTCCTTGTTGGAAGAACAAGTAACTGCTTGGCAAAATATCTGGAAAACATCTGATATTGAGATAGTTGGCGATATAAAAGCACAGCAAGCCATTCGTTTTAATATTTTTCAACTCAACCAGACTTATACCGGAGAAGATGCGCGTTTAAACATAGGACCAAAAGGATTTACCGGCGAAAAATATGGCGGAAGTACTTATTGGGACACCGAAGCTTATTGCATTCCGTTTTATATGAGTACCAAGGATAAGAAAGTAGCCAAAAATTTGCTCTTATATCGCTATAATCAATTGGATAAAGCTATTGAAAATGCCGAAAAATTGGGTTTTAACAATGGCGCTGCACTTTACCCGATGGTGACTATGAACGGTGAGGAATGTCATAATGAATGGGAAATAACTTTTGAAGAAATTCACCGTAACGGCGCAATGGTTTATGCCATTTATAACTATGTAAACTATACCGGCGATTACGAATATGTTGTGCAAAACGGAATGGAAGTAATTATAGCTATCGCGCGTTTTTGGGCGCAACGAGTTAATTTTTCCGAGCACAAAAATAAGTACGTTATTTTGGGCGTTACAGGACCTAATGAATATGAAAATAATGTTAATAACAATTGGTACACAAACTATTTGGCAAAATGGACATTGCAATATGCCTTAGAAAATATTAATCGTTTAAAAGAAAGTTATTCTGCTGATTATGAACGAATTAATTATAAAACAAAACTATTGCCGGAAGAACTAAAACAATGGAAAAATATCGCTGAAAATATGTATTTTCCCTATGATGAAAAACAAGATATTTACCTACAACAAGATGGTTTTTTAGATAAAGAAATAGTTAAAGTAGCCTATCTTCCACAGTCAGATCGTCCTATCAATCAGAAATGGTCTTGGGACAAAATTTTGCGTTCTTGCTACATCAAACAAGCAGATTTGTTACAAGGAATGTACTTTTTTGAACATCAATTTGATGATGAAACGCTTACAAAACATTTCGATTTTTACGAACCATTGACTGTTCACGAATCATCTTTGTCGCCTTGTGTGCATAGCATTTTGGCTTCAAAATTAAACAAAGACGAAAAAGCTTACGAAATGTATTTGCGCACTGCTCGCTTAGACTTAGACGATTATAACAACGAAGTAGATGAAGGACTGCATATTACAAGTATGGCAGGCACTTGGTTGTCGGTGGTGCAGGGTTTTGGGGGTATGCGAAATTTTGATTACAAATTATCGTTCAGTCCCAAAATTCCAAAGCAATGGCAGTCTTATGCTTTTAAGATAAATTACAACGGAATTATTTTGCAAATATTTAAAAGTCAGGAGTTTACAAAGATTAGAAACTTGTCAGACGAGTCGGTCGAATTGTATTTGTATGATAAAAAATATGAATTAAAAGGAAAGAATGAAATTAAAATATAGCTAATCTCATCTTAGGATTAGAAAACACAAATAGAAAAAAAAAATGAAAAAAATATACATTATATTATTACTAATATTTTCGTTCGAGTTACAAGCACAGCTTGAACGTGTGGAACCGCCGTTTTGGTGGGCTGAAATGAATAATACCGAAGTACAAATTTTGTGTTATGCAAAAGATATTTCAACTTATGATGTCACTGTTTCCGAAGGAAAAATAAACAAAATTGAACGCACCGAAAATTCAAACTACTTGTTTGTTTATTGGGATACAAAAGATTTGAAAGCCGGAAAATACGACTTTATTTTCAAGCAAAACGACAGGCAGTTTACGCTTGCTTATGAGCTGAAACAACGCAAAAATCAATCTGCCCAAAGACAAGGTTTTGATGCTTCTGACGTTATTTATTTGTTGATGCCCGATCGTTTTGCCAACGGCAATCCCGATAATGATAATGTACCCGAAATGGTAGAAAAAGCCAATAGGAGTTTTGATGGCGGTCGGCATGGTGGTGATATTCAGGGGATTATAAATCATTTGGATTATTTAAACGATTTAGGTATCACAACGCTTTGGAGCACACCGCTGTGGGAAGACAATGAGCCAAGCTATTCATATCACGGCTACGCATCGAGCGATTTGTATCGTATTGACCCGCGTTACGGAAGCAACCAAGATTATCAAAAATTGTCAGATGAATTGCATCGTCGTGAGATGAAATTGATAATGGATTATGTCACAAATCATTGGGGGAGCAAGCATTGGTTGATAAAAGATTTACCTTCAAAAGATTGGATTCATTATTGGGAAAAT
>CAZSBI010000032.1:0-11007 GCA_964604735.1 uncultured Flavobacteriaceae bacterium
CTGACAGCTCCGCATTTTGATCCATTCGCATATCGAGTTTTTCGTCAAAACGTATAGAAAATCCACGTTCAGGTTTGTTAATTTGATGCGATGAGATACCTAAATCTGCCAACACGCCATCAACTTGCCGCACACCTTCTGCTCTTAAATAGTTTTTGAGACCCGAAAAATTTGCTTCAATAAGCACGAGGCGCTTGTCATTAATAACATTTTTCAAGGCATCAATATCTTGGTCAAAAGCGTATAATCTGCCATTTTCATCTAAACGATTTAGAATTTCGTACGAGTGACCTCCACCGCCATAAGTAACATCTACATAAATACCGCTCGGATTAATATTTAAGCCGTCAACGGTTTCTTTGAGGAGAACCGGCACGTGATATGCGTCGTTATAATTACTCATCGTCACCGAAATCTATATCGCCCATCACCTCTTCTGACAATTCGGAAAAACCAACTGCCGTTTCTTTCAAGAAGGTTTCGTACAAATCTTTATCCCAGATTTGCAAGATGTTGATGTGCGAGGCTATTACAATTTCTTTTTTGAGTCCGCCTACTACAACCAAGTCTTTTGGCACTTGCAATCTGCCTGTCGAATCGATATTCACATTTCTTACGCCTGCCAAGAAACGTGTTAAAAATTCAACATTTTTTCTGACAAAACGATTGAGTTTATTGAGTTTTTTCATCAATTTACTCCATTCGTCTTGCGGATACATTTCTAAATAATTTTGAAAGACAGCACGTTTCAACACGAAACTATCCATTTGCATTTCAGACAATTGCTTGCGCAACTCAACAGGAAGCATTATCCTTCCGTTGGCGTCCATTTTGCAATAATATGTTCCGTTTAACAGTTTCATCTTTTTCTGATTATTCAGGACTCAAAGATATAAAGAAAATTGCAATTTTTACCATATTTTACCATTTTGTTGATAACTTTTTCCAAAATATAGTTTTATTGATTTTTGCTTGGAATTGTTAAATTATTTTCAAATAAAAATTAACAATCTTGCAAAATGTTAAATTATTATTTACTGAAAATGAGTCGAGTGCGAAATTTCACTTGATTTTTCCGACTTAAAAAAAGTAGTATCTTTGCTCAAAACGCAGATTATGAAGAACAAATACAAAAATTTTGCACAGTTTCACAAGATTATTAACATCGTTTATCTAATGATTTTTTTTGGATTATTATTTTTTATGACGGTAGTTTATTACGCTGTAAAAGACTCATTTTTTAGTTTTTCCACACCTCAAAACAAGCTTTTCTTGGGTTTATTATTTGCTTTTGCATCCATATTTTTATCGAAATTTTCACACAAAATTTTTCTCAAAAAAATTGACAAAAGAGATGATTTTAGCCACAAATTACAACAGTTTCTTAGCAGTTTTATTGTTAAGGCAGCTATTTTGGAAGGAGCAGGCTTCTTTAATATCACTTTATACTTTGAAACACGCAATAAGGTTTTTTTAATATTTACAGCCATTTCCGTTTTAGGATTATTACTATCTAAACCCACACCCGAAATGCTTATCTCTGACTTAGATTTAAACAGCAAAGAGAGAGCGTATATTGATAATCCGTCAAGAGAATTTGAGCAACGAAACGATTAAGTAACTCATTTTCAGACACAATCATTTTTGTTTTATTGCATTTTGGACACTCAGATTTATTGCGGAAAAATATTTACAAAAAAGACTGTTTATAATTGAAAATATTTATATATTTGCACCCCGAAAGCTTAGCAATAAGTATGGCGAGGTAGCTCAGACGGTTAGAGCGTCGGATTCATAACCCGGAGGTCGCGGGTTCAATTCCCGCCCTCGCTACAATGAGATGAGCGAAAAAGATACTTTATGTATCCGTCGCGGGTTCATTCCGATAGTTATCGGAACCCGCCCTCGCTACAATGAGATGAGCGAAAAAGATACTTTATATGTATCCGTCGCGGGTTCATTCCGATAGTTATCGGAACCCGCCCTCGCTACAATGAGATGAGCGAAAAAGACATTTAGGAGAGTTGGCAGAGTGGTCGAATGCGGTAGTCTTGAAAACTATTGAGGGTCACACCTCCGGGGGTTCGAATCCCTCACTCTCCGCAAAAATCCATAACTTTTGTTATGGATTTTTTGCTTTTTATACCTTATAATTAAATAAAATTTGATGCTGAAATCCGGAAATTTTTTGCACTTTCATAAAACGTTTTTATAATAAACACCCCGACTTTGTGGCTTCTTGCCCTTTTTCGGGGTATCTTTTTGATAAAAACACAAATTATTTTATTGATTTCCAAATATTTATCTACTTATGAAAGTGCCTGCCTAGCGAAGCTATAACGAAAAAACACTGTGCTCTGTTTAGGGTTAGATTTCTAATTTACGACTACTCAAAACATACCTTTAAGCATATCGTTACCCAGCTGTTTCATATCTTCTTTTGAAGTGGGTTTTTGTTTTGTTTCGGGCTGATAATCAAGTTGTTTGTCTTCAATAACATCTTCTTTTGTCTTAATCATTTTGTCGGCATGCCATACAAATCCTTTAAATTTCTGTTCATTTTTAGGCAATTTGCTTTTGGGATAAATAGTACCGTCAACATTCTTGTAAAAACGTATTATTTTGATGTGATTATCTTCAAATTCGATAAATATTCGACTCGATTTGTTTTTTTCAATGCCTGTTAATTCACCATCCTCTTCGCGCAAATAATAAATTACCTCGGTATTGCCATAAATATTAATATCGTGGAGTTGTCCTTCTATAAATTTGCCCAACAGTTTTTTACCTTTGATTTGATTAAAACCATCGATGCTGTCTTTCTGAATAATAAATACATCTTTTGGAATCATTAATGAGTCAAGCTGATTGAGCGAATCGTTTTTAATATGTATAACTTCGCCTGTAATCTGACTTTTGCCACTCCAAACAATTGGCTGATTGAGTAGTTTCATCAAACGGGTTTTGTCATCTCTGTATAAAGAATCGGAGCGTCCCGAAAAGTCTTTTGAATAGAATTTGACATCTTTATAACCCCATAATTTGCGTTCATTTTCTTTGCCTGCCGCAATAAACTGTTGTGCACGTATATATAATGTATCTTTTTCTTTGACCGAAACTACCAAGGGGTGCTCACTTACGCGAACAGAATCTTGTTTTGCCCAACGTTGTGCGTAGTCGGCATAAATCCATGTGTTGTTGATGGAGTCAAAAAGCACAACATTCTTATTACCTGTGGCATATTCGGCGTTTCTGTCGTAGTACAAACTGTCGGCTTTTATAGTATTGTTTTTTCGTTTGATAAAAGCATTTTTTACAAACCACGATATGTTTGTTTTAGAGTTATGATGTCCTTTTTCGGCATAGACATAGCTTTCGGAATTGTAGATTTTAGTAGGTCCCGTAAAGTCAGAAATGCCCGAATCTGTGTAGTAGTCGAGTTGATAAGACTCAATTTTGTAATCAGGATTCACAATTTTGACATTGTTGATAAATCGCACACGTTTTTCGTTCAAAAAATAGCGTCCTATTTTGCTGTCCAAAGTATTGATACTGTCGCGGATATGTCCGCCTGTGGTATAGTAAGCCTCTTGATTTTTGCGGTCGTAAGACAAGGTGTCGGTGGTCAAAGTCATACGTGGGTCGGTCAATACAACTTTGCCAATAGCTTCGGCGTGACTGGTATTGCCCTCATACTTTAAGAATTCGGATTTCAAATGAATGGTATCACCCTGTTCCATTCTGACATGCCCTACGGCTATTGCGGTGTTTTCAGTTTTATTGACAATAGCTTTATCGCAAAATAGTTTAGCACCATTCATCTCTATTTGCACATTGCCGGACAATAGTTGTTGCCCGGGATATTTTTCGTGCGTCATGGCGTGATCGGCAAATAAGATATTGACATAATCGGCGCTGTCTTTGGGCTGTTCTTGTGTGTTTTTTTGAGCCCTAAGAAAATTTGAAAATAGCAATAAAATAAGTAGCAGACTACTTTTTCTTGTATAATGTGGCATTATCTTTAAAACTATTCAAATTAATTTTTGGTGTTCCATAAATTTCAGTTGATGAACTCCCTGATGCATTGAGTACTAAGTTGTCAGACACATGAACGATAACATCCGATTTGTCATATATGCTAAGCTTTGCATTTATGGTTTTAAAAGATCTGAATTTTAATTCTGATTTACTTTTTGCCTCTAATTTTAATTGATTGGCACTACCTTCAAAATTGCAGTAAGCATGATCATCTAAATCTAAATCTATTATATCGGTTGAAAATTCTCCTTTTACTTCTGCACTTTCCGAGATATGAATTTTAGCCGTTTTAGCACGACCGTTGATGACTAATTCAGTTTTATCGGTTGCGTCAACTACTAAGTTGTTCTTTATTTGAAGATTTAAATCTATCTCACCGCGTTGTGTGGCAGTGATTTTCATATTATCAAAAACCACATCTTCTTCATTAAATACTTGTCCTTTTTCTTTGACGCTTATCGCATTAAATTTCTCCGGAACAAAAACAGTAATTCGTAAGCGTTTTTTCTTAACAATTTCTTTTGAAGTGCTAAAACTCAATACGTTATCTGTAACCGTATAATGTATTACGTCGAATAAATTATCATCTGCTTCAATAACGACACGGGTTGTATCTGAGGTTTTTTGAATAGCTACTTTAAATTTTTCGCCCACTTCAATGGCAGAAAAACTCGGAACGGTAAATTTTTTGATTAAAACTTCTTTATTTCCTTTTATTTTTTCCTTTTTTTGAGCAAAGCCTGCTACGGAAATAATGCTTATCAGTACGATTAATATTTTTTTCATAATGCTAAATTTTTCAATTTGATAATTTTGTTAAATATGCTTGCAATTATTGTGCCTTAAAGTTTTAGCTGCCCAATCGTTCTTTTTTCCAGTTAAAATCCTCTTGCAATTTGTAGCGAATTCTGTCATGCAGGCGATTGGGACGCCCTTGCCAAAATTCTATTTCAACCGGTTTAACCATATAGCCACCCCAATGTTCCGGACGTGCAACTTCCTTGCCTTCAAATTGTTTTTCGAAACTGTCAAAACGTTCTATTAAGTATTGCTTGGAGGGAATAACTTCACTTTGTGGCGATGCCCAAGCCCCGATTTTACTGCCTCGCGGACGAGTTTCAAAATAGCCGTCAGACAAATTTTCGGGTAATTTTTCGGCAATACCTTTTATTTTGATTTGTCTTTCGAGTTTAGGCCAAAAAAACGAGAGTGAAACTTTTGGGTTTTGTGCTATGGCTTGTCCTTTTTCGCTTCTGTAATTGGTGTAAAAAATAAAACCTTCCCAAGTAAATCTTTTGAGCAAAACGATTCTGCTTTTCGGAAAACCATCTAATCCGTGTGTGGCCAAATTCATAGCGTTGACTTCTATGCAGTCTTCGTTTTTTTCGGCATCATAAAACCAATCTCTAAACAATTCCATCGGATTATTGCTGAGATTTTGTTCGTCTAATGTGTTTTTTTGATAAACTCTTCTGTAATTACTTAAATCTTTCTGCATAATAAGGCTTGTGTGTACAAAGATATAACAAAAATGACATTTTCAAAGAAGATTTTATTTTAATTATTTTGCAAATTATTAACAAATATTTCTTTTTTTTATAACAAATGTCACTTATATTTGCCTAAGAATATCAGATTTTTGTTTTATACAGTAAAAAAAGATACAAACATATGCTTTCAAACGCTTCAAAATACGCCATCAGAGCTGTTCTCTATCTTGCAGAGAATAGTAGCGAAAAGAAAAAGTTTGGCGCTAAACATATTGCTGAGGAATTAGAGATTCCTTTGGCATTTATAGCAAAGCTGCTACAACAACTTGCCAAAGCAGGTGTAATAACCTCGACTAAGGGACCGCGTGGCGGTTTTTATACCAGCGAAAATAATTTGCAAAATAATGTTTGTGCCATACTAAACGAAATTGAAACAGATAATGTTTTTGAAGGTTGCTTTTTAGGTTTACCTACTTGTGGCGATGAAAATCCGTGTCCGGTACACCATATTGTTGCACCGTTTAAGGAGGCTTTACTGGCTAAATTTAAAGATCAAACAATCAAAGAATTTGCTATTGAGGTAAATGAAACAGGCACTTATCTGTCGCATAAAGGCATTGAGTTTGGCAAAAAAGATTTAAAATAACAGGCTCAGACAAACATTTTTATTACGGATAAAAAAAATAATGTACATTTGTAAAAAGTCGTATAAATGCTACAACAACCCGTAAAATATTTAGCCGGAATTGGTGCCAAACGTGCCGAATTGCTACAAAAAGAATTGGGCATTTTTACTTATGAAGATTTATTAAATCATTTTCCTTTTCGTTATATAGACCGTAGTAAATTTTACAAAATAAAAGATATTCGAGCTGCCAATGCCGATATACAACTTATTGGCAAATTAACCGATATTGTTGAAGTAGGCGCCGGACGCAAAAAACGTTTAACGGCTACTTTCTACGACGAAACCGGCGAAATTGAATTGGTTTGGTTTAGAAATTATCAATATGTCCGCCCGCATTTGTCTGCCGAAAAAACTTTTGTGGTCTATGGCAAACCAACACTGTTTAATCGTAAATTTAATATTGCCCACCCAGAAATAGAAACCCTCGAAGAAAGGCAAAAAAAAGATTTTTTGAAACTGCAACCGGTCTATTCTTCAACCGAATTATTGACTAAAAAGGGATTTAGTCATCGTGTTTGGCTTAAAGCAATGTCATCACTTTTTAAAGAAATCGGATTAAAATTTAAAGAAACTTTGCCCGAAAATGTATTGCGCGAGTTAAAATTGATGGATAAAAATCAAGCCCTGTTCAATATACATTTTCCACAAAATTTAGAGCTATTGCAAAAAGCACAAACCCGATTAAAATTTGAAGAATTGTTTTATTTACAAATGCAATTATTGCTCAAAAATATCAATCGCAAGAAAAAAATCAAAGGACATAAATTTGCTGTTGTCGGTAAATATTTTAATCAATTTTACAACGAAGTGCTTCCGTTTTCCCTCACCAATGCACAAAAAAAGGTTATTAAAGAAATTAGAAACGACTTAAATACAGGGGCGCAAATGAATAGACTTTTGCAAGGCGATGTAGGCAGCGGCAAGACAATGGTCGCTTTTATGACCATGCTTATTGCACTTGACAACGGTTTTCAGGCATCGCTAATTGCACCGACGGAAATATTGGCACAACAGCATTTTGCAAACATTAGCAAACTGGCTAAGCCCTTAGGAATTTCAGTAGCGCTTTTGACAGGCTCCTCTAAGACAAAAGAGCGCAAAACGATACATGAAACGCTCGAATCCGGCGTTTTGCAAATACTAATCGGCACACATGCCGTACTCGAAGACAAGGTGAAATTTAATAATTTGGGATTGGCAATCATAGACGAGCAACATCGTTTTGGCGTGGCACAACGTTCTAAAATGTGGCGAAAAAACACTATTCCGCCTCACGTTTTAGTAATGACTGCAACACCCATTCCGCGCACTTTGGCACTTACACATTACGGTGATTTAGATATTTCGATTATTGATGAATTGCCTCCCGGCAGAAAAGCCATTAAAACCATACATCGTTATAGCAAAAATAGACTCAATGTTTTTGAATTTATTAAAACCGAACTTATCAAAGGCAGGCAAGCTTATGTGGTTTATCCGTTAATTGAAGAAAGCGAAGTGTTAGATTATCAGAATTTGACCGATAATTTTGAGAAAATTGAAGTGTTTTTCAAAAATACACCTTTTAAAATCGGAATGGTACACGGCAGAATGAAGCAAGATGAAAAAGATGCCGAAATGCTCAAATTCAAAAATAATGAAACGCAATTACTCGTGGCAACAACTGTTATCGAAGTAGGCGTAGATGTGCCCAATGCAAGCATTATGCTTATAGAAAGCGCCGAACGCTTTGGCTTGTCACAATTGCATCAATTACGCGGAAGAGTAGGACGAGGCGCCGAACAATCCTATTGTATATTGATGACGGACTATAAATTATCACAAGAATCAAGAACACGTATAGAAACAATGACTAGTACAAATGACGGTTTCAAAATTGCCGAAGTAGATTTAAAACTGCGTGGACCCGGTAATATTTTAGGCACACAGCAAAGCGGTACAATGCGTTTTAGAATAGCCGACATTGTACGTGACAGCAGTCTGATGGCAACTGCCAGACAATATGCTTATCAAATTCTAAAGAATGATTTTAATTTGACCAAACCCGAACATCAAAACATTAAATTCTTTTTGCAAAAACAAATGAAAGAAAGTAGTTTTTGGAATCTAATCGGATAAGAAATCAGATTTCTTTTTCTAAAATCTTAAACGCATCAAACACGGCGGGGCAAATTTCGGTGTTTTTGATGTGTAAATCCAAAAGTTGTATATTCTTGCTACGGTCTAGATGTGGATATTCGCGGCAAGCTTTTGGACGCACATCATATATCAAACAATAGTTGTCTGCATCAAGAAAAACACAAGGAGTTTGCTTAAACATCCATAAACCGTCGGTGTCTTTTTGCAAGTATTGATTAATGAAATCGACGGGTTTTAAGCGTAAATGTTTCGCTATTCGTTCTAAATCTTTTTCGGTGATAATAGGGCTGGTTGTTTTACAGCAATTGGCACAGAGTAAACAATCGGTTTTTGCAAATACTTCATTATGAATATTTTGCATTAAATAATCAAAATCTTTGGCTTTTCTTTTTTTGATAAGCTTGACTATTTTTTTAAAAGACTTTTGATGTAGTTTGGCTTCTTTTGGTAAATTGTTTAATCTGTTTTGCATGTATTGGATATTTATTGACAAAAATAGGTTTTTTAACAACAGGAAAGTTAAAAGAGTAGCATGTTTGATTATCTTTTTTTAGTACTCCTAAATGTAAAGCTTTGTTTTTTGATATCGCAATCAAAAGATTAACAAATTTTTATAGTCGAAATATTTACAGGAGTTCAATAAAATTATATCTTTGTAGGTAAACAAAAAAATAAATTCGCCATGAAAACACGTGTTCTTATCATATTCCTAATGATTTTCAGTTTTTCTTTTGCACAAGAAGAGGAAAACAAATCGCATAAAGGACATTACAACACTAGTAAGTTTAAACAAATGAATGATTTGTTGCCACAGCCCAACGCATACCGTACGGCTTCGGGCGCGCCGGGACATGCTTATTATCAGAACAAGGCGGATTATGATATGGAAATTGAACTAATAGACAGTGATAAACCAAGATTAATAGGTGAAGAAACCATTACATATTATAACAATTCGCCTGACAATTTGGATTATCTTTGGGTGCAATTAGACCAAAATAAACGCGAACCGAATGCATACACCGACCAGATAAAAGACGACGGCGAAAATATGATGCTTCGCCCCGGAAAATTCATTTCGCAATATACCAACGAGGGCTACAAAGGCGGTTATCACCTGACGGCAGTAACCCTTACGGACGGCACTAAGTTAGATTACAGCATTAATCATACGATGATGCGTATTAATTTGCCTCAACCATTACTTGCAGGTGAGCAATTTTCGTTCAAAATCGCTTGGTGGTACGATATCAATAATTTTGCTGAGGACTGGGGTCGTTCGGGCTTTGAAACTTTCAAAGAAGACGGTAATAATTTATACATTATTGCCCAATTTTATCCGCGTATGGCAGTCTATGACGATGTAAACGGATGGCAAAACTTGCAATTTATTCAAACCGGAGAATTTACCCTGCCTTTTGGTGATTTTAGGGTAGCAATTACCGCACCGGCAGATCATATTCTTGACGGCACAGGTGTGTTGAAAAACATGAAAAAAGTATTCTCGCGTAAGCAATACAAGAGATTTTTACGAGCGCAAAAGACTTTTGACAAACCTGTAATGATTGTAACGCCGGAAGAAGCCGAAGCAAACGAAAGCTCGAAATCATGGAAACAAAAAACTTGGCAATTTGAAGCCAAAAACGTGCGCGATTTTGCTTTTGCATCCTCTCGTAAATTTATCTACGATATGATGGCGGTAAAATTGGACACAAAAACCGTCATGGCAGTATCAATGTATCCCAAAGAAGCACAACCTTTGTGGGAAGAATTTTCGACAAGAACCGTAGCCAATACATTAAAAGTATATTCAAAACATTTGTTTGACTATCCTTATCATAAAGCCATTTCTGTCAATGCTTTTCGTCAAGGAATGGAATACCCGATGATTTGTTGGAATTATGGTCGCCCCGACAAAAACGGAAAGATTAGCAACAGAACAAAAACCGGAATGATTAAGGTCATTACTCACGAAGTAGGACACAATTGGTTTCCTATGATTGTCAATTCGGACGAAAGACAATGGATGTGGATGGACGAAGGATTAAATACTTTTACAGAATTGTTGGCAGAACAAGCCTTTGAAAAAGAATTAGGCTTTTCGCTGGACTCACGTGGTTTACCCAAACAAGTAGTGCCGTTTATGAAAGGCGATCAAAGTAAAATGCACCCAATTATGGTCAATTCAGATCTGATGTACAATCGCGGTATGACAGCTTACAGCAAACCTGCTGCCGGATTGTATATGTTGCGCGAGGTTATAATGGGACACGAAGCCTTTGATTATGCCTTTAAAACTTATGCAAATCGTTGGAAATTTAAACACCCCGAACCCGCCGATTTTTTTAGAACCATGGAAGATGCTTCGGCAGTCGATTTAGATTGGTTTTGGCGCGGTTGGTTCTTTACAACCCGTGTAAATGATATGGCAATCAAAAAAGTCGAAAAGTTTTATGTAACAGACAAACCTACGGTACGCATTAAGCGAATGGCAATGATGTATGGTATGAAAGTAGAAGATTTTCCGCCTTTTGTGTCATTGGTAACCGAAGATAGTCAAGACTTTACTCCCGATATGAAAAGTGATGAGTCATTTATTTATCGTGCTACGAAATTGAAAGACTTTTTAAACGAAAATTTTAGCAGACGAGA
>CAZSBI010000033.1:0-2947 GCA_964604735.1 uncultured Flavobacteriaceae bacterium
GACGTGCAGGTAACTTGCGAAACTTGTCAAGGAAAACGTTTTAATAGAGAAACAATTGAAGTACGCTATCGTGGAAAATCAATAGCCGATGTGTTGGAAATGACCATAAATGAAAGTGTTGCATTTTTTGAGGCAATTCCAAAAATACATCGCAAATTAAAAACACTACAAGATGTCGGATTGGGTTATTTGACACTTGGACAGCCTGCGCCTACGCTATCCGGAGGCGAAGCACAACGGGTAAAATTAGCCACAGAATTGTCTAAAAAAGACACAGGCAATACATTATATATATTAGATGAGCCTACGACGGGTTTACATTTTGAAGATATTCGTATTTTGATGAACGTCATCAATAAATTGGTTGACAAAGGCAATACGGTAATCATAATTGAACACAATATGGACGTCATAAAGCTTGCCGACTGGATTATTGATTTGGGTCTTGAAGGTGGCAAGCGTGGCGGTGAGATTATTTTTGAAGGCACACCTGAACAGCTCATTAAAAACAAAAAATCGTACACCGGTAAATTTTTAAAAAAAATACTTCAAAAATAAGCCTTCTGAAAACAACGTATTTCGATGCGATAGTCAGCAAAAAATCATTTATGCGATTCTCAGCGATTTCGCAAATTGCAAAATATTAATCTTTTCGGATAAAAATTTGCTTATTGTACATTTCCGGATGCTTTGCGGTGATATTTTTATAAAAATTTTCTATTTCGAGCATATCTTTCTCAAAATCATTTGAGGGTTTTACCAGATGTCCTATGCCGGCTTCTTTCTTTTTGTAATCTAAATATGACAATAAAATAGGCAATTCGGTATCTTTGGCAATATAATAAAAACCCAACTTCCACTTAGGCGCAGCGCTACGCGTACCTTCTGCCGGCACGAGTAAAATCAGTTCATCAGAATTGTTTAACAAATCAACCGAAAGTTTTATCAGGTTATTATTTTTTTTTCGATTGACCCAAATTGCTCCTACCCACAGCAATATCCAATTTAACACAGGAATTTTTTTAAAATCATCTTTTATAAAAAATTTTGGTCTATAACCACCAATCCACAAGCCTGCCAATGCATGAATTAAGTCCCAATTAGATGTATGTGGCGCCGCAATCATAACTGCCTTTTTGATGTACAAATCCTCTCGAATGTAAAGATGCCATCCGGTAATAAATTGCACAAATTTTGCTAATGCTTTTTTCATATTTACTTGTTTGTGTCTTGCAAAGTTACACTATTCAATAAAATATTGTTCGTTAAATCCCATTAAATACAATTTTTTTTGCGCTCGCGTAAATGCCGTATATAGCCAACGTAATTGTTCTTTGTCTTGTAAGTCCATTTTATATGGCTGTTCAATAAAAACATTGTTCCATTGTCCGCCTTGCGCCTTGTGACAGGTCAATGCGTAAGCAAATTTAACCTGCAAAGCATTAAAATATTTATTTTCTTTCACTTTTTTATAACGTTGCCACTTGCTTGTCAAATGCATATAATCTTCATTTACGGCGTGATACAATTTGTTGCTTTGTTCATAATTAAGTGAAGGCGTTTCGGTATGCAAGGTATCGAGCAGCAAAACCGTATCAATGGGTTTTTCATTTGGATAATCTACTAATTTGACGCGTACTTCGGCAAAATGAAAATCGTAAAGGTCTATAAATTTATAGATTTCGAGTATTTCAACAACATCACCATTAGCAATAAAACCGGCAGCAGACGAATTGTCGAGCCAAAAGTAATTGTTTTTGACCACCATCAGATAATCGCCTGCATCCAACTCATTCTCTCTAAGTAAGATTTTATTTCTGATTTGCTGATTATACATATTGGCGCGCTTATTTGAGCGAACAATAATAGCCGTTTCCTCAAAAACATTTGCCGAATATGCTTGTTCTATTGCATCTTGAATATCGTAACCGTTTTCTAAGCGAATAAAATCATCAAATCCTGCATTGTTAAATTTTATTTCACCCTTTTCTACACATTTTAATTCCTCTCTTATTTTGGTTGCATTGAACAAAATACCCGAATCGAAACTCTGACGTACAACCTCATCAAGTTCAAATTCTTGAATATCAATATCAAAATTTTGTTGCAAATAATTCTTGTCTAATGCCGGACTTAAATTTGTGCCCACAGGAGGCAATTGTGCCGTATCGCCTACGAGAATCAGCTTGTTTGTTGGATTTTGATATACGAAAGAAATCAAATCCGAAAGCAATGAAGATTGCGAAAAAATGCTGTCACCCTGTTCAATACCGCTAATCATAGAAGCTTCATCAACGATAAAAACAGTGTTTTTTTGTTTATTATTTTTTAGAGTAAACTTTAATTTGCCAAAATCGTCAACTTTTGGATAATACAAATGTTTGTGTATGGTAAAAGCTGTTTTTTGAGCATAAGATGCCATCACTTTTGCAGCGCGTCCTGTCGGCGCTAAGAGCGTATAATTTCTTTTTGTTTTCCATAAATTTTTGACTAACCCGCTGATTATTGTTGTTTTACCGGTTCCTGCATAACCTTTTAACAAGAAAATAGATTTGTTGTCAGACAAGATAAAAGCGCTTAATCTCTTTAACAATTCGTTTTGCGAAATAGTAATTTCGTAGGGAAAATCTTGTTGCAACAAATAATAAAAACTATGCTTATCCATGTATTTAAAAATAATAACAAATGTACATCATAGATTTGTTTATAAAAAATTTATTATAATCAGAAATTTTATTTTATATTTGCCTATTAAAATTTTTGAAAATGTTAGAACTTACAATTTACGCTATCCTTTTATTACTATCAATGGTTGTTTTATCATTCTTAGCAGTGAAATATTTACCGTTGAAAGCAAGACCATTTGCTAATCTTGTACTATTATTATTAGCTTTATTTTTCGGCTACAAAATTTATGAATCAGTTAATGCGCCTGTAAGGTTTAACA
>CAZSBI010000034.1:0-2574 GCA_964604735.1 uncultured Flavobacteriaceae bacterium
ATTTGAGACTGTAGGAAGTTGGAAGTTGGAAGCGGAAGGCATTAAGGTGTTAAGGTCTTAAGGAGTTAAGGAGTGAGGGAAAAGGAGCTAGGTAAAAGGAGAAAATGCAGTTGAAGTGTTGAGTTTTTAGTTCTTAGAAAATGACCACGAAGATCTTGTTCCGAAGGATTTCGGAAGGTCACACGTTAGTAGCAAAATCGAGACCGCGCCCCCTCTCACATTTTTAATTCCCAAGCTTTCTTGTTTTGGCGGGTATTTTTGCTTAACAAAAATCGTGACAAAACATTGAGGAACGAGGTAAAAGGAGAAAGGAACGAGGTAAAAGGTAAAAGGGGAAAGTGCGTTGGAAGTCGGAAGTCGGAAGACCGAAGTCAGAAAGAAGGGGAAAGGAGCTATGTAAAAGGAGAAAGTGCGTTTTTAGTTTATGGTTGTAAAACTCTGTGAAACTCTGCGTACTTCGTGGTTGTTAAAATAATAAATTAGCGAAGCTATAATGAGAATAAACGCCGTGCAACTTTGTGTTACGTTGTGTTTTTTTTAAAGTTGGAAGTCAGAAAGAAGCCAACAGCTAAAAAATAAAAAATATGAAAAAAATATTAGTTACCGGCGGTGCCGGATTTATAGGATCAAATTTATGTGAAAGTCTTTTAGAGGACGGTTATACCGTGCGTTGCTTTGACAATTTTGCCACAGGACATTTTCATAATATTGAACACTTAATGTCTAATCCGAATTTTGATTTATTAGTAGGTGACATTCGTAATTTAGCTGACTGCCAAAAAGCCGTTGACGGCATGGAATATGTAATGCACGAAGCTGCATTAGGATCTGTGCCGCGTTCAATCACCGACCCAATTACAACAAACGAGGTTAATATTTCCGGTTTTCTAAATATGTTAGTCGCTTCGAGAGATGCAGGTATTAAACGATTTATTTATGCAGCCAGCTCTTCAACTTATGGCGATTCTGAAAATTTACCCAAAGTGGAAGACGTTATCGGAAAACCTCTATCGCCTTATGCTATTACTAAATATGTCAACGAACTCTATGCCGATGTTTTTTATAAAACCTACGGATTAGATACTATCGGGTTGAGATATTTTAATGTTTTTGGCAGACGACAAGACCCCAATGGTGCTTATGCCGCAGTCATTCCCAAATTTGTAATACAACTACTAAAACACGAAAGCCCGACCATCAACGGTGACGGCACCTATTCAAGAGACTTTACATATATTGACAATGTTGTGTTGATGAACAAATTAGCCTTGACAACCCAAAACAAAGAAGCCTTAAATCAAGTTTATAACACAGCCTTTGGCGACAGAACCGACTTAAATTTATTGGTCAAATTGCTAAAAAAATACCTAAGCAAACACGATAAAGCCATAGCCGATATCGAAGTAATTCACGGTCCAACACGCGCAGGAGACATTCCGCACTCATTGGCATCTATCGAAAAAGCTAAGTCCCTATTGAATTACAATCCCCAATACGACATTGCCACCGGACTAGAAGAAGCAGTCGATTGGTATGTAAAGAATTTAGAAGTTTAAAAACACCCGGCACTTCGATACATTTTTTTTCGTGCCTCAAAAAAATGTATCGAAGCCCCGACATAAAAACCAAGAACCAAGAACCAAAAACCAAGAACTAAAAACCAAGAACCAAGAACTAAAAACCAACAGCCAATAAATAATCAAAAAAAAATCCATATCTTTGTAAATATAATACAATGTAGCACATGAAAGGTATAATTCTAGCCGGCGGTTCCGGCACACGTTTACATCCATTGACAAAAGTAGTGTCAAAACAATTACTACCCATTTACGATAAACCCATGATTTATTATCCCTTGTCTGTATTGATGCTAGCGGGCATAAATGAAGTACTGATCATTTCGACACCTCATGATTTGCCTAATTTCAAAAAATTATTTGGAGATGGCAGTCAAATAGGGATGCAAATATCTTATGCCGAACAACCCAGTCCGGACGGATTGGCACAAGCATTTATTATTGGCGAAACATTTATTGGCAATGACGATGTCTGCTTAGTACTTGGCGATAATATCTTTTATGGTTCCGGCATAAGCAAATTGCTTCAAAACTCAGTAAAAAAAGTAGAAGAAGAAAAGCAAGCCGTCATTTTCGGTTACTATGTACAAGACCCCGAACGCTATGGCGTTGCCGAAATTGATAAAAACGGCAAAGTATTAAGCATAGAAGAAAAACCCAAACAACCCAAATCTAATCATGCTGTTGTGGGATTATATTTTTATCCAAATTCTGTGGTTGCTATTGCCAAAAACGTAAAACCCTCAGCAAGAGGCGAACTGGAAATCACTTCAGTTAATCAAGCATATTTAGAGCAAGGCAATTTGCAATTACAAAGTTTTAGCCGTGGCTATGCGTGGTTAGACACCGGTACAGTAGAAGCACTTACCGAAGCAACCGAATTTGTAAAAGCCATTGAAAAACGAACCGGACTAAAAATTGCAACCATTGAAGAAATTGCATGGCGAATGGGCTACATTTCAAATGCTCAGCTTCATAACATAGCAACACAAATGAA
>CAZSBI010000035.1:0-8969 GCA_964604735.1 uncultured Flavobacteriaceae bacterium
ACAAATCAAAGAAATTATTTCACTTGCCGACGATAGATTTATCAAGGTGAAATTTATTCCGGACAACAAAGAAATTTTAGGCAAAAACTTAAAAATTGAACATTTTGACTACTTTTCGGTGCTTTCTACCCAAAAATCACCTTTAGACAAGCCTGTCAATCAGATTGTCAAACGTATTTTTGATATCATTTTCTCTATTTTGGTAATTGTATTCTTTTTATCTTGGCTTATTCCGCTTATTGGTTTATTGATAAAACTCGAATCAAAAGGCAATATTTTCTTCACCCAAAAAAGAAACGGCATCAATTATGAGCCATTCTATTGTTACAAATTTCGTTCGATGCGCCCCAAAGAGCTGGCAGATAAAAAACAAGTCAGTAAAGATGATGACCGCATTACAAAAATAGGCAAAGTACTTCGTAAAACCAGTATTGACGAGCTACCGCAATTTTTTAATGTGCTCAAAGGCGAGATGTCTGTTGTAGGCCCGCGTCCGCATATGGTCAAAGAAAACGAGCGTTTTTTAAAACAAGTGGACAAATTTATGGGACGTCATTACGTTAAGCCCGGCGTAACCGGTTTGGCACAAGTAAAAGGCTATCGTGGCGAAGTAAAAACAACCGAAGATATAACAAATAGGGTCAAATACGACCTGCATTATATCGAAAATTGGTCATTTTGGCTTGATTTAAAAATTATTGTTTTTACCGTATTAGACGTTATCCGAGGCGACGAAAAAGCCTATTAATACCTGTAAGTAATATATCCCCTTTGTAGTTCCGGTGCAGCACCATCGCTGTTGAAGTGAGTTTTGTAGGCTGCTTGTATCGTATTATCAATAAGACAAGCCGCTTGTGTGGTCGATTTTTGCTTATTGTACTTTGCCGAAACAACCTTGCCCGAACGATCAACTTTGATGTCAATTACTACCAAACCCGACATATATTTCGGACAAGTATAAAGCGGATTGCTTACATACATATCGCGGCGGTTTTTGATATAATAATTGATATTACTCTTGCCCGTAAAACGTTTTGTTTGTTCTTCTTTTTTTGGCGCTGTTTTTGGTTTTTCGAAGCCAATTTTGGTAGTTTTGTTATTGGCTCTGTTTTCGTAAAATTCTTTGAGCGCATTTTCTTGCTCTGCTTTGTATTTTTCAAAGAATTCATCTTCTTGTGTCTGATTTGAAGCAACATTGGTATTTGATTTGCCATTTACATATTTTGTAATGTCCGGCAATTCTATTTCCTCTTCGGGTTTTAAATCTTCAAAACTAAAATCATCATCTAAATATTCGACTGTATAAGCAGGTTCACTTACTTTTGATTTCAATCCGATGTTAAACAAGGTAATTCCTATCAATATTTCGATAAAAATACTGATAAGTAAAGCTTTGTCTAAATGCGATAAATTAATCTTGTATAATAAATTCATCAATCCAATTTTGATGTGTAACGGCATTTTCTATCGAAAAATTGCCTATTTTGGTTCTTCTTAATTCAGACAAATAAGCTCCCGAGCCTAATGCCTTGCCAAAATCGTGAGCTAAAGAACGGATATATGTACCCTTGCTTACTTTAACACGGAATTTCACTTCGGGCATATTTATCGACAAAATTTCGAATTCAAATATTTCAATTTCTCTCGATTTCATTTCGACCTTCTCCCCTTTTCGTGCCAATTCATACATTTTTTTGCCATTTTTTTTCAAAGCCGAAAAAATAGGAGGTACTTGTTGCTGAACACCTACAAAACGTTTTGCAGTTTCATAAATCTGTTCTTCCGTGATGTGTTCCGTGGGTAAAGTTGCATTAATTTCGGTTTCTAAATCGTAAGAAGGTGTGGTTGCGCCAAGTGTAAAAGTACCTGTATATTCTTTGGACCGATTTTGATATTCGTTAATGGTTTTAGTGGCTTTGCCAACACAAACAATTAGCAATCCGGTTGCCAAAGGATCAAGCGTGCCGGCATGCCCAACCTTAAAACGTTTGATATTATATTTTTTCAAAATACTGTACCTGATTTTGTTTACCACATCAAACGATGTCCAATGCAAAGGTTTGTCCAGCAACAAAACTTTTCCTTTTCTAATTTCTTCTAAATCCATTTAAATAATGCTTAGGGGGTAAATAAAATAATGAATGACAATAATGGCAAGACCAATTAAAATACGGTAGTAACCAAAGATTTTGAAACCTTTTTTTGAAATATAATTGATAAAACTTTTGATGGCTATCATGGCTACAACAAAAGCCACAATATTACCTATCAGTAACAAATTAATATCTTTTTGCGAAAGCACCAAGCCGTCTTGATAATAATCCCAAAGTTTTTTGGCAGTAGCACCAAACATTGTAGGAACGGCTAAGAAAAATGAAAATTCGGTAGCCGTTTTACGATCAATTTTTTGGGTCATTGCACCCACGATAGTAGCACCGCTTCGCGACACACCCGGAATCATAGCCAAAGTTTGAAAAAAACCAATTTTTAAAGCATTGGGGTAATTAATTTCCGTTTCTTTATTATTTGCATACCATTCATCGACTTTTAATAATATAAAACCACCTAAAATTAAAGAAACAGCAACTACCAAGGGGCTTTCGAGCAATTGGTCAATCATATCGTTAAACAAAAGACCTAAAAAAACAGCGGGCAAAAAAGCCACAAACAATTTTTTGTAAAAAGTCCACGATTGCAAGAAACGTCTCCAATACAAGACAATAACCGATAAGATAGCGCCCAGTTGAATTACTACGGTAAACAATTTGGTAAAACTATCGGCTGAAATGCCCATAAATGAGGAAGTCAACACCATGTGTCCCGTTGATGATACCGGTAAAAACTCTGTAATTCCTTCAATAATTGCCAGAATTATAGCTTGAATTTCGCTCATACAACTACCTATTTATCCGATTTTAGCATAATGGCATAAATCTCAATTGCCAAACCCAACAAAATAACCATTGGCGCCAATCTGATACGTCTAAAATTGAAAATTTCGGGGTTCCAAACATTAGGGTCGTCCGAACCACCGCCTGCCATTAGTATAAAACCCAAACCGATAAAAGCCAGTCCGATAAATAAAAACCGATAATTTTTTTTGCCAAAAATCATTGGTTTTTTAGGAACTGTATCTGTTGTATTTTTATTTTTTGCCATATTTTAATAATTTTAATAATGTAATTCTTCCGAAGTCAGGTTGAAAAACTTTCGCGTTGCAAAATAAGTACTGATTAAGGTAATTAATAGTCCGGTGATAAAAATGCCTGAAAATAACATTAATAGTAATTTGGTGTCTTGTAAAAAATGCACATTAGGAAAAATAGTATTTAGATAATACAACAAGCCTAATATAGCCAACGAGGCTATCCCTGCTCCTATTGCACCAAACAAAATCGCTTTTAAAAGATACGGTTTGCGAATAAAAGCTTTGGTAGCACCCACAAGTTGCATTGTTCTAATACCAAAACGTTTGCTGTAAACAGACAGCCGAATTGCACTATTTATTAGTAAGAAAACCAGTAAAACAATAATACTGCTAATCAGTATTATCCAGAAACTCATTTTTTTTACATTTTGATTAAGCACTTTAATTATAGGTTTGTAATACTCATAATTAACTTCGGCAATAAACGATTTTTTAAGCCATTGTTTTTTTAGAGACTCTATTTTTTCCTCATTGACAAAATCGCCTTTTAATGTAACTTCTAAGTTGTCTTGTAGCGGATTATATCCTAAAAATTCGACAAAATCTTCGCCAATATCTTCTTTTAATGCTTTTGCCGCCTCTTTTTTGGCAATAAATTTAGTCGATTTAATCTCTTTTTTCAGCTTAATTGTCTTTTCAAATTTCTTAATTTCGGCTGTTTTAGCATCTTTGTTAAAAAAAACAGTAATAATAACTTTTTCTTTAAAGTGATTCGTAATCTTTTTTGAGTTTAACATAAAGAAACCCAATATTCCCAATAAAAACAATACAACAGCTATACTTACAACCACTGATATATTAGCCGAAATCAACTTCCTTTTTTGATATTTTTCAAAGTAATTACTCAACGGATAATTTTTTTTGTAAAAGTAAAAAAAAAACTTAGTTTACAAATTATTTAAAAAAATATATTTTTTTCGGCTATTTTCATTTTTTTTAGTAATTTTGAAAAACTAATATAAATGTTATGAACAAAATAATTTTAGCTTTATTAATTACATTTTTTTCGTATTCCATATCAAACGCACAACGAAGGTTAGTTGATGAATGGGAAGCGCAAATCGGTTATATGAATTTCCAAGGAGATTTTGGTGTAAGAGGTAATTTCAGAACAACCTTAGGCAACTCCGGCGGGGTAATCGGCGCAAAAATATACCTTAATTTGCTCGATAATGAAAGAATAAACTGTTATGGTTGTACACATTTAAAATTCAATGTAAGTATTAACACCGGTTATAGCATGTTAGGTTACGGTGATTCATATAAAGATGCTTTTGGTGTTGAAGCAGCCAAAATTAGTGCCCTTAGCGGTCAATTTTACTTTTTTAGTACAGGTTTAAATATAGAATATCACCTAAGTGATTTAAAACACATTGATTTCTTTTCAAGTGGAATTTTCAACAGAGTAGATCCATACATTGGAATTGGAGGTGGTGTTACATTCTACAATGTCGATATCGGTTCAGACTTTGGTAACTTGGATAAATCTCCGGAAATTGTACCGGAAGCACTTAAAGGCGGTATATATCAAGGTGGCGGTATTGCACCTATGGCAAATTTAGAAGTTGGAATACGATATAGATTTGACGAAACTATGCAGTTTGTATTCAGCAATAAATGGCGTTACTATTTTAGCGACAAAGTCGATGGTATTGTTCCTAACAAAACAGTTAAAAATTTATATAATGACTGGATGTTTATTCCTTCATTCGGAGTTGTAATATTTATTTTCTAAAACAAAATCATTTAAAATATTTTAACAAAGTCGAGCAATAGCTCGACTTTGTTATTTGATACCAATTTATCTTTTGTTAAAAAATTATTATTTGTCACGTATTAACATATTTACTGATAAATTTAGGTTGTATAAACGTAACATATTGTATGTCAGTCTCTTATTTGTTATTCGTGAATATTCATAAAAAACCCAAATCTTTTTTTTATTTGTTAAAAAAAAAAATTACTTTTGTGCTATCAAACTCAAAAATAACAAAAAACATGAGAACACTCAAGAATTTATTCTTATTTGCCATTTTTAGCTTAATGGCCGGTAATGCTTTTGCACAAGGAACCGTTAAAGGAACTGTGCTTGAAGCAAAATCTAACGACCCGCTTCCGGGTGCTGACGTTGTACTTGTTGGAACCACAACAGGTGTAGCAACCGATTTTGACGGTAATTTTGTTTTGAAAGTTCCTGCCGGAACGCAAAAAATTCAAATTTCTTCTGTCGGTTATGCAACAAAAGTAATGACAGTAACCGTTAACAACGGACAAGTAACAAACTTAGGAAAAATTGCAATGGCAGAAGATGCACAATCTTTATCTGAGGTTGTAATTGTAGGTAAAGGAATTGTGGATTTAGCAAAAGACAGAAAAACACCAATCGCTGTTTCAACTATTAAAGCTGCTGAAATTCAAGAAAAAGGAGGTAACTTTGATTTACCTGAATTGCTTACCGAAACACCATCTGTTCAAACTTCAAAAGAAGGTGGTTATGGTGACGGTCGTATTTCTATTCGTGGATTTGATCAAACAAACACAGCTTTCTTATTGAATGGACAACCAATCAATGGTATGGAAGATGGTAAAATGTACTGGTCTAACTGGTCAGGTATTTTAGATATCGCCAACGCTTTACAAGTACAAAGAGGTTTAGGTTCTTCTAAACTTGCTATTTCTTCTGTTGGTGGTACCGTAAACATCATCACCAAAACCGTTGACAAAAAACAAGGAGGTTTTGTAAGCCTTATGGCTGCTAATGACAGTTACATGAAAGGTACTGCTTATTATTCAACAGGATTAATGAAAAACGGATTAGCAGTTTCTGCTATGTTTGGACATTGGCAAGGTGAAGGTTACAGAAATGGAACTGCCGGACAAGGGCAAACATATTTCTTCTCTGTTGGTTATAAACCTAACGAAAAAAATATATTTAACTTCTTAGTTACAGGTGCTCCACAATGGCACGGTGATGCTTGGACAGTTGATTTACAAACATACTTAGACAAAGGACGTAAGTTCAATAATATGTATGGAACTAAGGACGGTGAAATTTATCCGGGTGCAAGAAACTTTTATCATAAACCAATCATCAACCTTAGCTGGGACTGGAAAATTAAAGATAATATGAACTTATCTTCTGTATTATATGGTTCATTAGGTCGCGGTGGATATGCTTATCCAACAGGTGCTCTTTGGGGCAAAAAAAGTGGCGAAGACGGAGGCATCGATTTTGATGCACAAGTTGCCGAAAACAACGCTGCCGGTGAAGCAAAAGGTTATATGAGAGGTTCATACAATGGACATAACTGGTACGGTTTCCTTACCAACTTAGAATTAAACGTTAATGATAATGTATCAGTTAACTTTGGAGGCGATGTACGTATGTACAATGGCATTCACTTTAGAGCCCCTACCGATTTATTAGGTGACAACGGCATCAATGTAACACATAACGGTGAAACTTATGTTGTAGATAATGTATTTGGTGGTTATAACCCTTGGGGTGCTGTAACTAACTTTAATAATGACCACAAACAAAGAGTTGCCAGAGATTATTCAGAAGTTATTAATTACTATGGTGTATTTGGACAAATAGAATATTCAAAAGATAAATTTAGTACTTTCTTCCAAGGTGCTGTTTCAAATCAAGATCACCAAAGAACAGAGTATTGGAATACTCCTGCTCCGGAAGAGTCAGAAAAAGTATCGAATATGGGCTATAACGCAAAAGCAGGTTTTGCTTACCAAATTAACAAAGGATCTAACGTTTTTGTTAATGCCGGTTATTACTCAAGACAACCTTTCCACGATGATTTATTTGTAAACGGTTCAAAATCTAATGAATTAAACAACCCTCAAACAGGTAACGAATCAATCTTAGGTTATGAATTAGGTTATAACAAAAAAGGTGAAAACTACAATTTTAACGTAAACTTATACAATACAGAATGGGGTAACAGAACTAGAAGAAATTCTAATAGAGGTACTAACACATATAATGTATATACAGGCGTTTCAGAAATTCATAAAGGTATCGAGTTAGACGGAAGTTACAGACCTATAAAATCAATTAGTCTTAAAGCGTTCTTCTCTTATGGTGACTGGAAATATTCAGGTAACGCACAAGGTAAAACTTATGACGAAAATGGTAACGATGTAACACCCGGTGGCACACAATTAGAACTTGACTTAGACGGAAAATATGTAAGAGGAGCACAAATAACTGCCGGTGGTTTTGTTGATTATAAAATCACTCCTGCTTTTAAAATTAGTTTAGGACAACGTTTTTATGGCAAAAACCACGGTAACCTAAGTAATGTTGCAGGCGCAGAAGGTGCTATCTATCTTCCGGGTTACTCTTTAACCGATGCAGGTTTAAGTTACAAACTAAAATTAAAAAACAAAAGCACTGTCAGTTTCAGACTTAACGTGAATAATATTTTTGATAAATTCTATATTTCAAGTGCTAATGGTAACACTCCTGTTACAAGTGCATCTGCCAATGTATGGCACGGTGTTGACACAAGCAATAATGTACGTATAGGATACGGAAGAACTTGGAACTTTGGCGTTAGATATAAATTCTAATCATCAAAAAATAAAAGTTTTATAACTTATTAAGTCCCGCCAATGGCGGGACTTTTTTTGTGCCATTAATCATAGTGAAAGAAAAAAAATATATATATTTTCACCTAAAAAATTAGTTTAAACTAAAATTTTAGTTATATTTGCAGTGTTAAAACAAATGAAAGAAACGATGAAAACTATATTTTTCGGTTTATTATTAATTTCAAACTTGGCTTTTTCTCAAAAGAAATGTAATTTAACAGAGGAGTATGCTGCAATTTTTAAACAAAAAAAAGAAATTTTTAGAAATAAACCTTTTTTATATGAAACCGTAAATAAATTGGATAGCACTTCCGCTTGTAGTCGATTTGTAAATGAGAATAAAACATATATCCAATACTTACTCGATAATTTTTCAGATCTTAATAAACGTAAGGAAAAATTAATCAAAATAAAGGATACTGTTAAGCTTCAAAATGAATTTATCAGGTTATTAAAGCAAGATTCTATATTCAATCAGGTTATGAGCAAGCTTTCAAAAGCGGTAAACAATGAGCAAGATAGAGATACAATTACATTTGATAAATTACTCGATATTTCTGTAAAATTTTTTTCAATATATAAAATCAAAGAGGAAAATTATTATGCAAAAATCTGCAGTGGACTAAATGGAATAAAACAAACCGAAAAAAACAGACTCCCTTTTGTAGAGGCTTTTGCCTTTTCTGTCATTTTTGATCATTATCGAAGTCAGGAATTCAATATGTACAATGAATTAGTAAAAGGGCTTAGAGAACTAAATAAATTAGAGCTGGGCATTGAAGAAAAAGAAAGATTATTACGTGCACAAGGCGCAATGTATATGTTTATGAAAAACAATAAAGTTTTAAAAGAACTATTAATTTCCGAATATAAGAAAGAAGAAAGAAACTTGCTTTTTTATATAAAAACAAACCCTGAATAACAGTTTTAGATATTAAATAAAAACAATATGAAACAACTAACCAAAGCCGAAGAACAAATTATTCAAATTTTATGGCAATTAGGAAAGGCGCAAGTCAAAGAAATACGCGAACAATTGCCCGAACCTAAACCTGCTATCAATACCGTATCAACCATCGTGAGAATACTCGAAACAAAGGATTTTGTAGCACACGAGCCAAAAGGACGCGGTTACATATACTACCCTATT
>CAZSBI010000036.1:0-3493 GCA_964604735.1 uncultured Flavobacteriaceae bacterium
CTTGCAATTTGTCTTTAAAAATGCTTTTTGCCTCTTCATGTGCAATATAACTGCCAAAAGGAATTTTATGTTTTACCGAATAAGAAGGAGCCCAATTGATAATTTTCTGATTTTGTTCGCTGTAAACCATCATAACCAAGATGATAAACATAATTGCAATCAAAATTTTATTTTTTGTAGACATATTCTTAATCAATTAATTTTTTTTGGACAAAAAGCCCTGCGCAAATATAACCAATTTGATTGAAACTAATAAACTATTTTTTTTGTACATTCGTTGAACTAAATATTTTAAAAAGAATGAAAATTACATTTTTAGGCACAGGCACATCACAAGGAGTTCCGGTAATTGGCTGTCAATGCAAAGTTTGCCAATCTAATGACTTAAAAGACAGGCGTTTGCGTGCTTCCGTTCTAGTCGAATGGAGCAAATATAGATATGTAATTGACTGCGGACCGGATTTCAGAACACAAATGTTGCGTGAAAATGTATCGGATATTGATGGCATTTTGTTTACACACGAACACTCGGATCATTCGGCGGGCTTAGATGATATCCGACCTATTTATTTCAACAAAAATGCACCCATTCCGATTTATGCTTTGCAAAGAGTAATGGACGATTTGACCAAAAGATACGCATATATTTTTACCAAAAAACATAAATATCCGGGCGCTCCTGATGTAGAAGAGCATATTTTAGAAGCCGGAAAAACTTTTATGCTTTCGGACAAAGAAGTGCTTCCGCTACATATTTTACACGATGATTTGCCCATTTTAGGATACAAATTTGATAATTTTGCCTACATCACAGATGCTAAATATATTGAAAAAGAAACAATGCACGAATTGCAAAATTTAGATTTGTTGATTATCAATGCTTTGCATCATCGCGAGCATAAGAAACACTTAAATTTGGAAGAGGCTTTGCAGATAATTGAACAAGTAAAACCTAAGAAGGCAATCTTGACACATATTAGTCATTATATGGGATTGTATGCCGAAATGCAAAGCAAGTTACCCGAAAATGTATTTTTATCCTATGACGGAATGCAAATACTTGTTGACGAATAATTTTACTATATTTGTCTTTTAACAATAAACCAAAATGATATGCCGGATACCAAACAAAAGAAAATCTCGTTTTTTGAAGCACTGATTCCGGTTCTTTTTCTGATTATTGTACTTACTATTAATGTACGTCCTCTGATGTTTGGCGATGAGGCTACTTCCGGTCCCAATCAGTTTGCTTTACTTTTAGCAGGTGCCATAGCGGCATTGATTGGCTTCAAATACGGACTCGGCTATGAATATATGCTCGAAAAAGTATCCAAAAATATCCAATCGACAAGCGGTGCTATACTTATTTTGTTGTTTGTAGGCGCTCTGTCAGGCACTTGGTTGATTAGCGGCGTTATTCCGACAATGGTTTACTACGGTTTACAATTACTAAATCCAACTGTTTTTTTAGTTTCCGCACTGGTTATTTCGGCTATTGTTTCGTTGATAATCGGTAGTTCGTGGAGCACAACTGCAACAGTTGGTATTGCACTTATTGGTATTGGAAAAGCCTTGGGTTTTCCCATAGAAATGGTAGCAGGCGCTGTTATTTCAGGTGCCTATTTCGGCGATAAGATGTCGCCTTTGTCCGACACCACCAACTTAGCATCTGCCATAGCCGAAGTAGATTTGTACAAACACGTACGCTATATGATGTACACTACCATTCCTACGTTTAGCGTAGCGTTAATTGTTTTTGCCATACTTGGTTTTACACATTCAGGCGGGCAAATGCAAGACACTTCGTCCTTATTAAAAGATATTGAATCGGTTTTTACCATTAGCCCTTTATTGTTGCTTGTTCCGGCTATTGTTATTTTCTTGATAATCAAAAAAACACCACCTTTGGTAGCTTTGTTAGCAGGGGTTATATTAGGCGGATTGGTAGCTTTATTTTTTCAAACGGATATATTATTGCAACAAGTTAATGGCGACGCCGGTAGCATTGCAAAATCATATAAGGCTATTACTCAGGCAATTGTAAGTGATGTGCAAATACAAACCGACAATAAAATTTTATACGATTTATTTTCATCCGGTGGAATGGCAGGAATGCTCAATACCATTTGGCTGATTATTACGGCAATGTTTTTTGGAGGTGTTATGGAAGCGATAGGTGCCTTAAAAAAGATTAGCGAAACATTATTAGGAATGTTTAAAAGCGTTTTTGGATTATTTCTCAGTACCGATTTAACTTGTATTTTGTTCAACGCCACAGCATCAGACCAATATTTGGCAATAGTGGTGCCGGGCAAAATGTACAAACAAGCTTTTGATGATGCCGGATTGGCGCCCGAAAATTTGAGTAGAACCATTGAAGATTCCGGAACGGTAACTTCGGTTTTAATACCTTGGAATACAGGAGGCGCATACAATTCCAAAGTGCTTGGCGTGCCCACCGAAAGCTATGCCATTTATGCCGTTTTTAATTGGCTAAGCCCAATTATGACTTTGGTTTTTGCTTATTTTAGAATAAAGATTGCTAAGATAAATTTGTAATATAAATAAGATGATAATAAATAATTTGTTTTATAATACAATATAATACAGTTACTTACGTTAAAATTAAAAAAAAGCAAAATGATGAAATACAGAATATTATTTGTTCTATTGTCAGTTAATTTTTTACTGTCCGGACAAGAAATTGAATTATCAGGTAAAGTAATAGATAAAAACTCGAAAAACGAATTGAGTAACGTAATTATTTTGAATAAAGATTCGGGTGCTATTTATTATTCTGATAATAATGGCAATTATAACATAAAGGCTAACAAAAATGAAAAAATAATTTTTTCATACTTAGGTTATATTCCACAAAAAATAATAGTGTCAGATGCACATATGATAATTGAGTTAATTAAAAAGGAATATAGAGATTTAATAGACTTACAGATTATTGAATCTATAAAAGATTATCAACCGAAATCTTTAAATTATGATGAGAATTATAATCAAGATAATGATTATTTTAGTGATAAAGATAGGTTTATACTAAATCAAGATAAAATATATAATGTATATACAAGAACTTTGAAAAGTTTTGATAAAAGTGAGAGTGAAATTGCAGGCTCTCCTTATTTGTCTGACAAGTTCGAAATAGGACAGGTATTTTTGTCTAAATTAAAGATTAGAATTTTTGTAAAGATGCGATACAACATTATGACTGATCAATTTGAGATAATAAGAAAAGATTCTATTAGTGCTGTCAAACCAGAGGATGTAGATTTGATTATTTATAAGAACAAAGTTTACAAAATATTTTTTGACAGATCTTATAAACAAGGATACTATGAACTAATTGGTGTTTTTGGAGATAAGATGTTGTTAAAAAAGAATTATACTGAGTTGAGCAAAGATCCTTATTTCGAGGGAGGAATAAATGAAAAGCATATCATAAGAATTAATCAAAAAGAAAAATATTTTGTTAAAAATG
>CAZSBI010000037.1:0-8096 GCA_964604735.1 uncultured Flavobacteriaceae bacterium
TTGTCACCAACATTGTCGGCAATTGTAGCAGGGTTAAGCGGGTGATCTTCAGGAATACCTGCTTCAACTTTTCCTACCAAGTCAGCACCTACGTCGGCAGCTTTGGTATAAATACCACCACCTACACGGGCAAATAATGCGATTGATGAAGCACCAAAAGAGAAACCTGTAATTACAGTAATTACTTTATTGATGTCCCAACCCATACCTGAATAGATAATGAATAAAGTACTCAATCCAACAACACCTAATCCGACAACAGCCATTCCCATAACGCTACCTCCTGTAAAGGCAACTTCAAGAGCGCGTCCTAAACTTGTACGTGCGGCGTTGGTTGTTCTAACATTGGCGTTAGTAGCTACGCGCATGCCAACATAGCCTGCTAATGCAGAACTAAAAGCACCTAAAATAAAGGAAACACCTACTAACCAAGAGGAAGTTTCGGCATTTGCGGTAACTGATAATAAGATAAATACAGCTACTACAAAAATAGCTAATACTTTGTACTCGGCTGCTAAGAAAGCCATTGCACCATTGCGAATGTGTTTGGCAATACTTGCCATTCTTTCTGTGCCAACTTCTTGTTTGGCAACCCACATTGAGCGCCAGTACGTAAATAATAAAGCGATAACTCCGATCGCTAAGACTACATAAATAATGTTTTGAGTCATTTTTAGTTCGTTTTTTTAATTATTTTGCAAAAATATAAATTTTAACCAATTAGTTGTTACTTTACTGTAATAATTTTAATAATAAAAGTTTATTTATTATTCTATCCTTATTTTTTTTATGATAAAGTCATCTTTTAAGTCAATTCTGCAAAATAGTATCATGCTCGAAAGATGAATAGGTATTTCTATTTTGACGGTCGAAATATGATTGGTTTGATAGATTATTTTTCCTTGTATATCATATAAAATTACTTTTGAAAAAGCTCTGTTTGTCAAACTTTCGACAATGAGTTTTTGCTTATTTTGATATACCAAAATATTATTGCCTTCTTCTTGATTTGTAGGCAAGGCGCGTTCGCTAATCAATAATTGAAAACGATTGTCTAAGTCAGCATTATTTTTGGTAAAACTATAATCAGATTGTTTTAAATCGTGTATAATATCAGCAGACGAATCGATCAAATAGATATATTTGTTAGCCAAATCTCCTTCAAAGTTTGATAAATGTATATGTAATATTTGTGCATTGCTATTGGCCGAATAGCCCAAACGGATTCTCTGTTCATCATCGCTTAATGACGGTAAGGCTTGAATGCTTAATGCTGTTTGTTGTGCAAGTGAATACAATTGGGTTCCGTCGCTTAACATTGCTCCGGCGTCGTATAGTCTATCGATGCCGGTAGTTGCATTTGCATTAAAATCAAGTAAAATTTGACTATATCCTTGTAAGTCGTCAGTTAGTTCCAACCACATTCTAGTTCTAGATACGGCTCTCGAAGCAAAATTATCATTGCTATGTGTAACACGTTGACTGTTTTTAAATTGCACGGTTCCTCCTGCATTTGCTTCAATATAAAATCCTTGTGCCGACGATATATATCTTGTTGCCGTAAAACCGCCCGAATTACATGCCGAAACGCTTCCGCTTTGCGAATATGTTGTAAATCCGGCAGGTTGATGATTGTTGCCGTTTAATCCTGCACAATTTGTCCATAATGAATAACTTCCTTGTACATTTGGATTGTCAGCAACAAATTGATCAAAATCTATGGCCGACGGAAAGGGATTTCCTAGCAAATTCCAGTCGTCATCGTCGCTTGCGCCTGCACCGTTTATGCTAATAGGCACATCGATAATGCCGGTGTTAAAAGGATCGCTGTTTTTTTGAAACATAATGTTTATATCGCCTGAGGTATGTCCGACGGGAGCAGAAATGGTGTAACCCAATCCGGTTTGCATATTTGCGGTGCCGTCTTCAAAAACCCAATATTGTGTAGCCGGATTGTATGAGTAATATCGCCAAGCATTCGGAAGCAAATCATTTAACTGAAATGTGTTGGAGTTTAAGGGGCTTGACCAAAAAACCATATCGTAATAATGTGTTAGATTATCTACGATTTTTTCTACTTTAAAAGTTCCCGTTCCCGAAATAATTGCTTTGTCTGAACTTTGAACAAAAGCGGCTTTGTTTTTGACAAATATTTCTCCGTTATTTTCGACATCACGTTCTATATTGACCGGATTTGCTTGATCAACAATTAATTGTTTGCCGTTTTCTACTTTTAAACTGCAAGCGTTAATAGCACCGTTGGTCAAACTATTATAATTGGCATCAATTGTAACAAAATTTGATGCGTCCGGAGTGCCGGCTGACCAAGTACTTCCGTTCCATCGGGTTTCGGGTGCATGTGTACATTTTCTAAACACTTCAATATCAAAAGATTGCAGGGTGTCGTCTAAACCATCGCTTGCTTTAATGATTACGCTGTGTGTGCCGATGTCGTCATAGTCCGGAGTGCCTGTAAGGGTTTGTGTAGCGGCATCGTATGATAGCCAAGACGGCATAGATACTACTTCAAAGTCAATTGTGTTCCATTCGTTTTCGTCTGTTGCAGAAAAAGTATAAGTGTATAAAGACGCTTCGTCTATTTCGGTTGCAGGTGCGGAGGTAAAAACAGGTGGAAAATTGATAATTTCGTGCTCAAACCACAGGAATGATTCCGGTGTAATTTCAATATGATTTTGATTGGTATTGGGATAATATAATTTATCAAAAGGAGTGCTTAACGTATTGATATTTGCATTAACATCATAATATGGGTCAGTGCTGTTTTGTATTGCCAAAGAGCTGATTGTCGGGATAAATGCATGGTCGGGATAATAGGCAATGATATCACCATAACCGCCTGTATCTGTGTCGTCTAACTCCTGAAATGTAGCGCGTGTACCACCGGGAGCGCTATCAAATGGATAGCTGTTATTGACATAAATATTTTCTTCTTCGTATGCCCAAAAACCCCATTCATCATAAACTCCGTAAAATATTCTTTGATCAGACAGATTGGGTAATGCCCAAATATCTCCGTCTAAATCGACTAAAGTACTTCGATAATTATATTCAATGGTTTGATCACCCGGAGCGTAGGGCTGTCCGTTGGCATAGCCACTTCCGTTAGCAATGGCGACAATACGTGTCTGCTGCGGATACCCCATTGAGTTGATTTCGTTGTAAAAGTCGGTGTACATACTATGATTTCCGGCGCTATGTCCCGAAGTAGCGGTGTAGTAATAAGTGAGCATTTGTTTGGCTGCCGGTCCTTGCAAAGTTTCCAAAGCCTCTTGTGCGCCTGATACATCGGCTTCTTCGGCAAAAAAACGTAACCAATGTTGTATGCCTAGGGGAACATTGGCGCCATTCATAGGCGAGTCAAAGGCTATCCAATTACGCACATTATGGGCAATGCCGTTTTGTTCCATATAATCGATGGCGTATCGTGTAACCAAGCCACTCATACTAGGACCCACAACAGCTATTTGATTGGCAGGTTTCATTGTGCCTGCTGCTTGCATACGCGCATTGATATCTTGAATTAATTTGGTCATCAGGTAAGCATTTCGTTGGATATAATCGTCGCCTCCATTAAAATTTAACAGAACTAAATCATAGCCCCTTGATGTGAAATTTGTTATTAAATTCTCCTGATTGACAATATCATAAATTTCGGATAAATCTCTGATATCTCCCGGGTCAAAGCCGTCTGAGATGATAACAGGGCGGGTAAAATCGGTGTTTCCGGCACCAAAAAATACAGCAACTTCTCCTTCGGCGGCAACACCGTCATAACTGATGTCGGCAGTGTAATTATTCCATGTTTCGTCGGGTGTCGGCATTGCTATTTGTCTGGCGTAAAAAGAAAAACTGCTTGCAAAATGTGAATTGTCTTGTAAATATATCTCAACACTTACTTTTTTTAATCCCGGACTGTCATATCTGATTTCTTTTTGTCTGTTTAGTTGTATTCTCTGTTTACCATTACCATCGTCAAAGTCAATAATGATGTTTTTTACAGTCGAAGTATAATTGGTAAAATAATATTCGTCAGAAAAATTAAAAATAATATCAAGTCCGGTATTTTTTTTAACAAATAGTGGCGAAACAGCAAAAACTTGTTTGTTTTCGATATATTTTTTATCCTTGACAATAATATTGTCACCCGAGAAAACGGCCTTGGCATTTTTTTTAGCGCTGCTTGCTATTTTATTGAATTTATAATTAAGAAAAGCAATATCTATAAGCTTTTGTTTACTGTCGGCTTTTGCTTGCTTTTTTAATTCTAAAAAATGCTTCAATCCACCATTATATTTAGCCTGATATATATTGTGGTACAAGGATAGCCATTGCGTAGGTTTGGCAATATTTAATGTGTTTTCTGATTTGAATTTTAGCAAATTTTCATCAGGAAGTTTTATGCGTTCATAAAGCAAACCGGTATTTACCAGCGATTGATCAAGTTTGTTTTTGTAAATAGTTACATCTTGTGCGTTGAGCTGTAAGGAAAATACAGATATGGTAATAACAATGATAAAATATTTCATAAATATGTAAATTTATACAAATATATCATAAAAATTTTTAAATTGATAATTTTTGTTACATTAAACCTTTTGAAACATTATTTGTCTTACTTTTAGAAAAACAATAAGCTTGGATAAATCTATCGACATAAATACGTTTAAACAACTGTCATCTGACGCACAATTTAACTTGATTGTAAAAACATACAGTCAAGATTTGTATTGGGTAATTCGTCCTATTGTAAAAACACACGAAAATGCCGATGATGTATTACAAAATACATTCATCAAAATATATAAGGCTTTGCCTAATTTTAGATTTGAGAGCAAATTGTTTTCGTGGATGTATCGGATTGCCGTTAATGAGTCCTTGACATTTTTGCAAAAACACAACCGAAAATATACCGCCCAAGAGCTCAATGCCGAGTTAATTGAAGGAATGCAAGCAGACATATATTATAATGGAGATGATATAATGCTTTTGCTCGAAAGAGCAATCCTTAATTTACCGGCTAAACAACAAGAAGTTTTTAGACTAAAATATTTTAGTAAAATGAAATATGCAGAAATGGCTGAAATATTGGATACTTCAGTAGGAAGTTTAAAAGCATCATATCACTTAGCTGTTAAAAAAATTAAAACAGAATTAAACCTTTTGGAAAAATAAATATCTTATAAACGAGATGAAAAAACAAACGAACATAGAAGAACAATTCAACCGGTTACAATCGACATACCAAGTACCCGAAAACTATTTTGAGTCATTTGAAGCAAAAATGCTTACAAAAACAAGTGAAACATCAAAAAAGACAAAGGTTTTTTCAATTAAGAAAAATATAGCTAAAATGATGATTGCTGCCAGTGTAATGCTGATGATGAGTGTGGGATATTATCAATACAAAACAATTGATGCTCAGCAATCTTCGGTGCTTGATACAATTAACAAACAAGAACAAAACATTGTTCAAGACGATTATCTTTCAAATATTACCGATGAGGAAATTATCGAATATTTGGCTGATGAAAACGACTTAGAATATGATATAGAATAGAGAAACAAACCATTTTTTTTCGAAGTGCACAAAGAAAAACAACAAGTAAAACAATATTTTTAACATTAAAAAAAACAGAAAGATGAAACAAGTAAAACATATCGCAGTAATTGCTTTACTATTTGCAGTGAGCTTAGTAAATGCACAAGGAAGACAAGGTAGAAACGGAAGAAGTGATGAGGTAAAACAAAAGATTTTGGAAAATAAAATAGCTTTTTTAAAAGAAAATCTAATGCTCGACAAACAAGAGAGTATCGATTTTGAAAAAGCTTATAGAGAATATGATGCCAAACGTGAAGCACTTCAAGAACAATACAGAGCAGAGGTTATTCAGAAAGTACGCAGAGGAAAAGCTAATGATTTAAGCGAAAAAGAACAAATGGCAATTATCGAAAAAAAATTGCTTATCGATGAAAAAAAATACCAATTAAAACGCAATTTTACAATTAAACTAACCAAAATAATGGCACCGGCTAAAGTAATACGCTATTTTAAATTGGAACGTGAGTTTAGAAGAAAAATGATGAAACGTTTAAAACATCATAGAGGTGGAAATATGAGAGGTGGAATGAGAGATGGCAAAACCAAAGGAAGAAGAATGTAAAGAAATATTTCACATATCAGCTTATTATAAAATAGAAATCAATATCTTTGGTTTCTATTTTTTTTATACAACTATGCAAATAAAACACTATACTATCTTAGCGATGATTCTTTTCGCTTTTACCAATTGTCAGAACGAAACAGTTTCTGAAAAACCGGAGAAACACACACAAACACTGACACCTGTACGGAAAAGTACAAAAACAGAAACTGCCACGAGTAATGTTTACAACACCAAAGGCTATGCTTTAATGAAACAATATTGCTTTGCCTGTCACTTTGAGAGTATGGCAAGCGGTATGGGCAGTCAAGCTGCTCCGCCGGTGTATAAATTACAAAAACAGTACAAATTAGCTACGACCAACAAGGAACATTTTATTAAAGAAATTATGAAATGGGTGCAAGACCCCAAAGATGAAAGGATGCTACTTAATAGAGCTGTGTTTGTTTTTGGAAAAATGCCAAAAATTAATGTGCCTGATAACGATCTGCGTAAAATTGCCGAAACTATGTATGATTTAGAATATCCACCACATCAAAGTCGGATGAAAGTGCGTATGCCGTTAAACAATGGAAGAAAGTGGCAAATTGTGGGAAGTCAGATGAAAAAATTTGAAAAAATGGTGAATGCCCTCAAAAAATTTAAAGGCAATAGCGCAAATGACTATCAAGAATTTGGTTGGGAGATTGTTAAAATGGAAAATAGTTTGGTATTAGACCCGGAAGAGTCGCCGCGATTACGAACTAAATTTTACTTATTTTTCTTTGAAATTACTAATGATATACGTGCCTTAATGGCATCAAAGTCAGTAGCCGAAGGTGAAAAGAACAGGAAAGTATTATTGTCCGGCGTATTACGTTATACAAAATATTTTGAGGAAATATAGGCTATTTTATTAGGCTATTTTTTTGCAAGTATTCTTTTATAATGCATTAAATACCGCATCATATCTTGATAATATGTATTCTTTTTAAAATATACCGGATTGAATTTAAACTGTTCAATAGGTAAAATTTCGTAATGCCATTTTTTGTTTTCGGCGTATTTGTAAACCCAAATAGGCAAGGTTTCAAACTTGCTTATTTTTAGTTTTCCATCGGTATTTTTTATCAATTGAACAACTACAATCATACTACCCGCCCGCGGAAAAGTACGTTGGTTACTGATGAAATTTCCAAGTGAATAAACCGTTAATTCTTGTTGCAAAGCCGTAGGTTTTTCTATCCGGATACTAATCGGTTGTATGACGTGCGGATGCGAACCAATAACCATAGCAACGCCTTGTTGGTGCAGCCATTTGGCCAAATCTTTTTGTTGTTTACTTGCTTTATTCTGATATTGATTGCCCCAATGTAAAAATACAATTATTCCGTCCGGATGCATAGTTTTTGCTTTTTCAATATCCTTTTTTATCAACCTTTTGTCAATGCGATTAACTACCGTTGGTTTGGGCGTTGGCAAGCCGTTGGTGCCATAAGTATAGTTGAGCAAGGCAAGTGTAAATCCGTTTTTTTGAATAAGTAAGGGCGTGTTGTTTTGTTTTTCTTGCAGGTTTCTATAAGTGCCAAAATGTGCAACTTGTAAACTGTCTAATACATTTAATGTGCCTATAATACCACGTTTTCGTTTGTCGCAAGAGTGATTGTTTGCCGTAGCAAAATGTGTAATTCCGGCATTTTTTCCTGCCCTGACCAAAGCTATGGGTGCACTAAATTGCGGATAACCCGAATAAGGTTTGGTGCCTACGGTGGTTTCTAAATTGGCAAATACAAAATCAGCTTTGTGAAAAATAGGTGTAAGATATTTGTAATTTTCCGTATAATCATATTGCTTTGTTACAGCATCATAAGCAGAAGCTAATTGTGGTTTATGACTCATTATATCGCCTACAAACATCAATCTTAGTGTGTCAGA
>CAZSBI010000038.1:0-5990 GCA_964604735.1 uncultured Flavobacteriaceae bacterium
AATTGATTACGGTATAGGCAATTTCCGGACTTAATACTTCTTTTGATTTAGGTACTTTTTCATACAAAACAACCCCGTTTTTATCAGTAATTTTACTGATGACATAAGGTTCGATGTAAATACCTTTATTAGAAAAACCATTAAGAGCACCAACCATTTCGTATAAAGTCAATTCGGGTGTGCCAAGGGCAATTGAAGGCACTTCGGGTATTTCGCCGGTAATTCCTAAATTATGTGCTAATTCGGCTACGGGTTTAGGCCCGACCATATCGATAAGCTGTGCTGTAATTGGGTTAATAGATCTTGCAAGCGCTTCTTTCAGAGTAAGCTTACCACCGTAACTGTCACCTTTTGGCGTCCATGGCTTGGTGAGCCCCCATCGTCCGGATTCAATAGTGTATAGCACATTTGGGAAAGAATCACAGGGCGATAAATGCTTTTGGTTGATTGCCGTAGCATACACAAAAGGTTTAAATGTAGAGCCTACTTGCCTTGCTCCTTGCTTGACGTGATCATACTTAAAATGTTTGAAATTGATACCGCCAACCCAAGCCTTGATGTGACCCGTAGCAGGATCCATAGACATTAGTCCGGCATGTAAAAAACGTTTGGTATATCTGATAGAATCATAAGGAGACATTAAAGTATCTATATCGCCTTTCCAAGAGAATAGACGCATTTTTATTTTTTTGTGAAAATTGGCAACGATACTATCTTCTTCTAAACCTTGTTTTTTAAGTACACGCCAACGTTCTGAACGGCGCATGGCACGGTTCATAATTTTAGAAATCTCTTTTTTAGTTTGTTTGGCATTGAGTTTTGGAAAATAGAAGGGTGCATTTTTAAAATATTTTTTTGCCTGATGATCAAATTCCTTTTGTAAACGAGGCATGTGTTCCATAACAGCCGCTTCGGCATTGGCTTGCAATCGAGAATCAATAGTTGTGTAAATACGCAAGCCGTCCTCGTAAATATTGTAATTTTCGCCATTGGCTTTTTTGTTGTTTTTTGACCATTTTTTCATAAATTTTTGAATGTAACCTCTCAAATAGGTTGCCATTCCGGCATCATGACTTTCGGGGCTAAAACTAAGTTTTAAAGGAAGTTTTTGTAGCGAATCTTTTTGTTTTTTATTAATTATTTTATTCCTGTTCATTTGAAAAAACACTACATTTCGGCGTTTTTTAGATCGTTCTTTTCTGCTGATAGGACGATACAACCAAGGATTTTTAAGCATGCCAACCAATACGGCTGCTTCTTCAATCTTTAAATCTTTTGGTTCTTTGCCAAAATAGATTCTCGATGCCGATTTGATACCTACTCCGTTGTTTAACCAATCGAATTGATTAAGGTACATAGCAATAATTTCGTCTTTGGTATATGATTTTTCTAAGCGAACGGCTATTATTTGTTCCCTGATTTTTTGTCCAATTTTTTGAAAAATATTGGCATTTTCACGCTTGTTGAATAGCAATTTAGCCAACTGCTGAGAGATAGTACTTGCGCCGCCTTTTTTGCCTAAGTAGGCAATGGCACGAGTCAGACCTTTAAAATCGATGCCCGAATGTTCGTAGTAGCGTTCGTCTTCGGTGGCGACCAATGCTTTGGCTAAATAGGGTGACAACTCGTCATAACGTACCAAAGTACGATTTTCTTTTAAGTAAAATTTGCCGATGGTTTTACCGTCTTCTGACAAAATTTGTGTCGAAAGATTTGAATCCGGATTTTCTAATTTTTCGAAACCGGGCATATAGCCTAAAACGCCTTGCGAGGCCAAAAAGAATAGTAGGATTACAAATGTCAGCCCTAAAAAATAGAGTGTCCAAAACCATTTGACGTATTTTTTGTAATTGTTTGTCGCTTGTTTTGCCATTGCTTGTGTACTTAGTTTTTATTGTGTTTTTCAATAATTATTCCAACAGTAGCAATACCTTTTAATGAGATATCGCCGTTTACTTGCCCCGATTTACGATCGGCTTGTTGTATTTTGAAGGTTTTTGGCAAGTCATTTTCAAAAGTGAAATTGGTTTTGTAAATCAATTTACTTTCTTTCAAATCCCAGATGCCGGTACCGAGCCACTTGCCTTTTTCGTCTGCCATTTCGTATTCCAAAGTATCTGTGATTTTGCTCTTTTCATCTTCAATTTCGGCTATGATAAATAAGTTGCTATACGGATAATCGTTGTCGTTACGAATCAGAAAAAATATATCGTAAGCTTGATTTGCGACGGGGGTAAAATGCAAATTTATTATAGAATCTTTATGCCATTGCAGGTGGTCGATATCTTTGGTTTGTTCAAAAACGATATCGTTCTGACAAGCACCGAATAATAAGGCTAATATGACAACAAATAGACTATTTCTCATTTTGCTTACCTTTGTTTTGTTTATTATTTCTGTTATTTGGTTTTCGTTTCTTGTTATGTCTTTTTGTATTTTGACCGGCTTCTGATTTAGAATTTTGATTATTCTTCTTCTGATTATTTTGAGTTTTGTTATTATTTTTATTTCGGTTCGATTTTTTTCTTCGTTTTTTCCTTCTACGTGGTTTAACTTCATCAAAACGATTGATATTATCTTGCCCTACAACTTTTTCAAAATTATCGGCAGGCACTATTTCGAGCATTGCCAATTCGGATGCATATTCTTCTATGCTTGCTACTTTTTTTCCTTCTTTATTTAAGGCGATAATCTCATTTACCTGTTCGAGAGTCAGTTTATGCCAAGCGTTTCCGTTTTCTTTATAATCGGTGTACATATACCAAAGATGTCCTTTAAAAATATCCGATTTTATCCATTTGGCATTACCTTTTTCGGTTTGCAACTGTACGTTATGCGCCGGAAATTCTAATAAGGCATCGACATAGGAATCGAGTTCAAAGTTTAAACAACATTTTAGTTTGCCGCATTGTCCTGCCAATTTTTGCGGGTTGAGTGACAGTTGTTGATATTTTGCCGCCGAAGTACTAACACTTCTAAAATCGGACATCCACGACGAACAACACAGTTCGCGACCGCAAGATCCTATACCTCCTAAACGGGCAGCTTCTTGCCTGAATCCAATTTGACGCATTTCTATTCTTGTCGAAAATTCGCGTGCCAAATCTTTGATTAAACTTCTAAAATCGACGCGACCGTCTGCGGTATAGTAAAATGTAACTTTTGATCCGTCTCCTTGAAATTCGACATCGGAGATTTTCATTTTTAAACCGTGTTTTATAACGTATTCTCTCGATTTATATTTGACCTCTTCTTCTCGCAGACGATATCGTTGCCATTTGTCTATATCTTGCTGACTTGCTTTGCGATAGACTTTGAGTATTTTTTCGCTGTTTTCTTTAAGTTTTTTCTTTTGCATTTGCAAACGTGCCATTTCGCCACTTACCGAAACCACACCAATATCGTGTCCGGAAGCAGCTTCAACAGCTACCGTGTCGCCTACATAAAGCGTCAGATTATTAGTTGAAAAAAAAGCTTTTCGTGAATTTTTAAAACGCACTTCTACAAAAGGAAAATCTTTTTCTCCGTTGGCTTTGGGTACATCGTTTAACCAATCGAAAACGGTTAGTTTGTAGCAACCGTTCATATCGCAGGTGCCAATTTTGGCACATCCTTGTGGTTTATCTTGTATGACTATATCGCAAGCATCTATTTTAATCATTGATTGTTTGAGTTTTAGTTCAGTTAGTAACTAACTGAATATCATATACATATAAAAAGCAATACGGCATGTTCTAGCGACAAATCCCTTTTTGATTACCGATGCTTTTATAACTTACAAATATAATCAAAAAGACATACAAATGAAAACGAAAAAATCAAGAACTTATTTTGAGTAAAACTGCCCGTTGTCTTCCGGTAACAGGATAAGTAGTTACTTCGGGTATTTTTTCTTGTCGGATGTGCCCCCTCCGGTAACACTGACAGGTTTCTTTGTCTGAAATTTAAAAATAACTTACAATATTTTTACCGAAATAATTTTGGCAGGACACAAATCGGCGGCTTGTTGTACTTGTTCAAATATTTCGTTATCAGACTCTTTTAAGGTGTGAAAACCTTTGCGTTCGTACGAATTAATCAGGCTGCTTTTGCCGTCTTTTTGCGACATCTGAAACTGTTCGGGCGCTACTTCGACACAGTAATTACAACCTATGCATTTTTGGCGTTGCAGTGTTACAATAACCATAAATTACAGTTTTTTAAAACCTAATTTTTGGCGGGTTCTGTTTAGTACTTCGCGGGCAATTTTTTCGGCTTTTTCGGCGCCTTTTTCAAGGGCAACTTCAATTTCGTCGCGATGTTCCATATAATAATGGTACTTTTCGCGTTCTTTGGCAAATTTGTCAATAATTAATTCGTAAAGTGCTTGTTTGGCGTGTCCGTAGCCAAAATTGCCTGCCAAATATTTATCGCGTAAAGCTTCGGTTTGTTCGGGATTTGCCAGTATTTTATATAGCGCAAAAACATTGTCTGTATCCGGATTTTTGGGTTCTTCCATAGGCGTGCTGTCCGTTACAATTTTCATAATTTGCTTGCGCAATTTTTTATCGGGCAAGAAAATATTGATGATATTATTGCGCGATTTGCTCATTTTGTTGCCATCTGTACCCGGTACATACATTGTATTTTGTTGTAGGGCAATTTCCGGAATGACAAAGGTTTCGCCCATTTGTCTATTAAATTTTTGGGCAACATCACGGGTAATTTCCAAATGTTGTTTTTGGTCTTTTCCTACGGGAACTACTTGTGCGTCATAAAGCAGAATATCGGCAGCCATAAGCAACGGATAACCGAATAAGCCGGCGTTAACATCATCAAGGCGATCAGATTTGTCCTTAAACGAGTGTGCCAAAGTGAGGCGTTGGTAAGGAAAAAAAGTGCTCAAATACCAAGTTAATTCGGTGGTTTGCGGCACATCAGATTGTCTGTAAAAAACGGTTTTGTCTATATCTAAACCAAAAGCCAACCAAGTAGCTGCGGTACTGTAAGTGTTTTCTTTAAGTAGCTCAGCATCTTTTATTTGCGTAAGCGAATGCATATCGGCAATAAATAGAAAGGACTCGTTTTTGGGGTCTTTTGCTTTTTCTATTGCCGGCAAAATAGCACCTAAAATATTGCCTAAATGCGGTGTTCCGGTACTTTGTATTCCTGTAAGTATTCTCATTTTTCCGTTTCTGAAATTAACGGGGCAAATTTACATTTTTTTCTTGATAAAAATTCGTTGGTGAAATAACTGTTTCTATGGTTTGTTTATCGGATAAAATTTACTCCTTCACAATCCGTTTTACCATTTCGCCGCTTTGCTGCATAATTTTAACAAAATATATTCCTTTTGACCATTTTGAAATATCAATATTTGCAGTAGCAGACAATTTGTTTTGATAAATAATCTGCCCCGAAGTATTTTGAATAGTCAATAGGTAATCTTCGTTGTTTTTAGGGTCAATAATTATTTGATGAGCAACCGGATTTGGATAAACAGCAAAGCTATCGGCTAAATTTTTGCGAGCAGAAAGCGTATCGATATGTCCGTCGCCGTCGCTGTCTGTACAATAATTTTGCAAGTGCCAAATATCTGTGTCACCCCAGCCTGTTGTAGCCGAACATTTGTATTCAAAAACACTTTCGGGTCTGTTGGTTATGTAATAATCGCTTACGGCTAAATCGGGCATAATACCCATATCTTTTTGTGTGGCAGTTCCGTTTCCGAGTGCCACAAATCGGGCATTAGGGTCGTTTTCAAAAACGTATTTTATCATTGCATCTGCCAAACGGTTAGACAAATATGCATCTTGCGCATCAAACGGTTGATAATGTCCATCGCTGTCGGTAGTGCTTGTATAACAACTAAAATGTGAGGCTTTGTACGAGTAAGTATTTCCGTTGTAAACATATTCGTGCGCCGGATCGGTATCTGAAAAAACAGTGATAAAATCCTTGTCGTTGTCCGGAATGTTAATCAACTGATAAACAGCACGTAAAGCGCGTGG
>CAZSBI010000039.1:0-4600 GCA_964604735.1 uncultured Flavobacteriaceae bacterium
GGGAATTGCCAAGGGCTCGCGGTCAGTGTTGTATGTAAATTTTAAATCTTCTGTCTGCATATAATTAATGTTGTTTTCTGTTTAAATATTGTTTTTTTAGAGAAATTACAAGGCAATTAGACCTTCAATATTCTCCATTGATTGATAGCGGTTAATAATGTTGTCGCTACTGATTTCATTAGTAATAATGCTAATACTTATGTATTTTCCGCTTCGCGAAAAATTCTTATTTACTTTAATTTTGTCTTTAAAGTGTTCCAAAACTTTTGCTTCGTTTTCGCTTTCGTTGGGAACAATAAATTTGTACATATATTTCATTGGCCAAACCGAATTATTATCTAACTCTGTTTTTAAGCGCTTGTAAAAATCTTCTTTGTTTGTATTTGTCGAAGTTTTATCCTTGTTTGTATTTGACATTATACCATTGTAATTATGAATATACAAATGTACAGTATTTTTTTGGCAATTAAAAATGCAGAAAATTGATTGCTACAAAAATTATTTATTCGCAATACAGCATCAATTTAATATTTTATAAAATTCTCAATTACTTACCTCTTGTTTTTTAAAGTGTTGAAATTCAACAACTTGTACAATGGGCAAAAATTTATCAACGATGTCAATGCGGCAATAAATGCAACAGACAAGAGAATAATTTGCGTTGTATTGTCTTCTACTTTACCCAAATACACCAATAAAAATAGCACAAGAGCTACAATTAATCTGATAAGTTTGTCTATTTGTCCTACGTTTTTATTCATAATTATTTGTTTTAGTTGTTTGGAATATCGAAGCGATATGAAACGCCTCCTAAAATTTGTATTTTTTGTACCGGATAGCCGGCATATTTTTCATACGATTCGTTGAGTAAATTAAGTCCTTTGATAAATGCCGTAAATTGTTTGTTGACATTATATCTGATACCTAAATTCAAATCGGTGTAGCCCGCAATGCTTTTTTTGGCTAAAATATCAATTGTTCTGCTACCGATATTATTGAGTTCTATATTGAATTGTATTTTGTCATTCGGATGAAAATTTAGCAATGATTTAAAACTATAATCGGGCATCATTATGGCTTTTTTTAGATGTTCCGGATTGTTTTGCATATAGTTTAAGTGCAATTTTAAGTCTAATTTTTTACCCAATCCTATGTTTAAAGCCGTTTCAAAATATGATTGACTCATATCGTCAAAAATCATAGTGTAGTACAGGTAGTTACTTTCGCTTTGCAAATAAAACGGATGGTTTTTGATAAGACGATAGCCTAGTTTTACTTCGTAAGAAAATGCTGACGAAAAAGCACCGTTAAATCCGCCAAATACATCGTAAGGCGTTAAACTTGGCAACATTGCGTTTTCCGGCAACAAATACGGATTGTTTACGCTGTGTTGAACATAACTATTTTGTTTGATATCGCCTGTTACGCCTGCAAAAACAGTAAGTTTTTCGTAAATTAAATTCAAATTGATATTGACATCGGGTATCAATTGCAGCTTTTTGTATAAAGTATCTTGGTTTTGATAAAAAATCTTGGCGCCTAAATTGAAAATCAAATTGTCATTTTCGATTTGAACGGCCGGAAGAATGCCAAAATCCGAATTGTTATAACTGTTTTTAGCGTTTGTATCTATATCGCCAATCTTGTTTTTGCCCACTTTGCCGGATACTAAATCAGCTTGAATGCCCATATTCAGATTAAAATTTCCGATAGGAAAACTTAATTTTGACAAGCCCTTAAATTTAGCTTCGGAATTATCAAAATTTTCCCAAAAACTATCAAATGACAGATGTGCATCTTTGACAAAGAAATCTTTAAATTTTCCATCTATTTTAAATCGGAAGTCATTATTTTTTCTATTCAAATTTTCATCAGAAATAGGCGAGATAGATGCCGACATAATATCAGGATTGATTTTTACACGATCAATATTCGATAGGTAAGCTAAATCTAAATTCCATTGACTTTTGCCCGATGAAAAATCAAATAATAAATCGGCAGTTGTATGATAATATGGATCATAAATGATGTTTTTATCAGTTTCGCCACCTTGCGATGAGTAGTGACTTAGGCGTAGTGCCGATCCGAATTTGTCCGTAACCGGATAGTAAATAAACGCATCGCCTTCGAAATTGAGATAGTTGCCTCCTGCAATAGATACATAGCTTGGCAGGCTTTGCTCAATCGAGGTGCCGGCATTAAAATTAGCCATTCTGCCTTTTTCGGGAGCAAATGTCGAGGCAACCGGAACAGATTGTATTTTATAAGTGACGGGTATTTTCTTTTCGACAATATTTTCTTTTTGCGGATTGACATCGAGTTTGTAAGCATCTTGCACCTTAGGTGTAAATGATCGCGTTACGCTGATAACTTCTGTTTTGACCGTGTCGTTGGCTTGCTGTGCCACCGATGTAAAACTGATAAGTAATATATATATAATGAATAACCTTTTCATATCTAATTTTCTTGTTTTGTTTATTGTTTAACGCTCGAATTTTTTTGTGCTTCGTTGGCTTTTATCTTTGACAATTCGGTTTGTGCCTCTTGCACAACATCCGGATATTGTGTAAAGTTTTTGATTACGCTTTCCAAAATATAGCTTGCATTAAAAGCATCGCCTTTGGCATAAGTGTTTTTTGCCATCAATACCAAGGCTTTGGCTGCCCAGTATTTATAACCTGCATATTTTTTGGTCAATTTGCCTATTGTGGCATTTGAAACATCGTATTGTCCTTCTTTATTTTGAAAATATGCCAAGTAGTAAAGCGATTCGGCTACTAACTTGCCGCTTGCGGTTTTACTGACTTTATCGTAGTAAAGTTTGGCCTTTGTTTCATCGTTTGTTTGCATACTTGAACGCGCAATAATGATATTTGCATCATTTTTTACCTGCTGATTACTCTTGTTGTTAATCAAAACTTTTTCGGCATAAGTAATTGCATTGCTATATTGCTTGTTGTGATAATAACCTTTCATCAAATTTGATTGTGCAAAGATAATATCATCGGGTGATGTGCTTAACAATTCTAAACGTTCTAGATATGGAGTTGCTTTTGTCCAATTATCTGCTTTGAGTTGCATATCGGCCAATTCTCTAACCGCTTCGACGGTATAAGTGTTTTGTGCTTGTTGTGCAATATATTCATAATGCTGTGCCGTACGTCCTTTTTTGCCTTTCTTTTGATAGAGTTTTGCCAAGTAATAATGCGCTTTTAGTGTGTGCAATCCATTAGGGAATTGTCTTAAATACTTTTCGAGTTCGCTTAAAGCATTGGGTTCAACTCCCATATATTTTTCTTCGGCAGTAGCAAAAACGGCATCGTCGAGTTCGGAGTCGCTGACATTAATCCAAGGGTATTTTTTTGCCCAAGCCGTGTATGTATTAATATCACTGTTTTCAATGTAGATGTTTTTGATATTTTCTGCCGCTTGATGTGCAATAGGCGTATTAGGAAAATCTTGAACAATCTTTTTGAATTTTGCCAAGGCACGGTCATTTATATTTCCGTTATAGAAAATCAATCCTTGTTTTAGCAACACAACAGGTGTAAATTTGCTTTGCTGATGTTCGGTTAATAAACGTTCAAAGGTACTTAGCGCTTGGCTCGATTTGCCTGTGTTCATATAAGTGCTTCCTAACTGATAAAGTGCATCGGGGACTAATTTTGAGTTAGGAAAATTACTCAAAAATGTATTTAGATCATCAATTTTTTTATTGTTTTTGCCTACAAACCCGTAGCTGATGGCTTTTTGAAATGCCGCATAATCGGCATCGGCGCCGTGCATTCTGATAGCTTTGTTGTAAGCGTCCATGGCAGGCCAATATTTTTTTGAAGCAAAATAACTGTCGCCTAATCGCAAATAGCTGTCTTTTAGTAATTTGTTGCTAGGTTTTGTTTTGATAAACTTTTCAAAATATGTAGCAGCATCGCTATAATTTTTTAATTTAAAATAGGTGTAAGCCAAATTGTAATTCACCATTTTGCCTTCGTTTAAATATGTATAATCGTTGCTTGATGCAAAATCTTCGTAACCTAATTTAGCATCGACAAAATTATGCAAACGATAATCAGCTTCGGCTTTCCAAAATTTTGCCAATTGACGATATTTGGGTTCAAATCCGCTTTTGAGTACTTTGTCAAAAATGCTTTTAGCTTGTACATAATCGCCTTCATTAATGAGTTCCAATCCGCGATAATAAGCTGCTTTTTGATAAGTTTTGGTATTTGTTTCATTGTTTTTTTCCATTATTTTAATGGCACCTTCAAAATTGTTTGAAGTGATATATGAGTTAACCAATAAGTCTTCTAACTCGGTTTTATACAGAGTTTGCGGATACTTTTTTAAGTATTTTTTGATGACTTCGGTACTGTTTTCAAACGGATTGCCCAATTCGTAGCCCAATTTGGCATAGTTGTAAAAAGCATCTTCTTGCATTTTGGGTTTAAAAGTCATTTCAGATACTTTTTTAAAGGCATTCAGTGCTTTTAATTTTTGATCGGTTTTTAGATAACAATCGGCTAAATGATAATAGGCATTTTGTGCTATTGCATCTTTTCCGCTTATGATTTTATTGAAATTGTTGATTGCATTTGTATGA